>DFDI01000088.1:92378-98971 GCA_002367635.1 Betaproteobacteria bacterium UBA3031
AATGGTGAGGTTCAGTTGGCCTTTGATCAAGTTCTTTTTGCCATTGGAAGACGAGCTAATTTAAAAGGGTATGGACTAGAAGATATAGACGCCATTTCTGCAGAAGATATCGTTTTGCCCACTAATGATTTTCTTCAAACCAAATTTCCAAATATCTACGCATGTGGAGATGTGACTGGAAGAATGCAATTTACTCATGCCGCTGCTCATCAAGCCTGGCATGCTGCAGTAAATGCGCTATTTGGTCGTTTTAAACAATTCACTATCGACTTCTCATCTGTCCCGTGGGCGACATTCACTCATCCCGAGGTTGCAAGAGTAGGGTTGAATGAGGACGAAGCAAACAAAAAAAATATAGCTTATGAAGCTACTATCTATGGAATAGATGATCTCGATCGCGCGATTGCTGACTCGGAAGACCATGGATTCATCAAGGTTCTGACTCGACCAAAATCTGATCAAATAATTGGCGTCACTATAGTGAGTGAACATGCCTCTGAAATTATTGCTGAATTCGTTCTCGCCATGAAATACAAATTAGGACTTAATAAGATTCTGGCAACCACTCACATCTACCCAACCTTCTCCGAAGCAAACAAATATGTAGCTGGAGAGTGGAAAAGAAAAAATGCGCCTAAAAAAATTCTAAAAATCCTCGAGATTTACCACCGAGTTCTGCGTCGATAACCATTTCCCCCAGTTATAAATTTCAAACTATGAAGTTTGTTCAACTATTCTCAGCGTTAATTATTTTCATTTCCACATCATCAGCTAACGCCTTCGACCACTCCCACTATGAATTTGATCTGCTGCTGAAAAAGCATGTAACTTGGGATGAAGATGGGGGCACGAGTACTGTCAATTATTTTGGATTTGAACAAAATAAAGGATCTATGGAGGATTACCTCCAAACAATTGGCTCCGTTTCCAGAAGTCAGTTCGAATCTTTTGAAAAGAAGCAACAGTTGGCATTCCTAATCAATGCTTATAACGCCTATACCATCTTCTGGGTTTCCCAACATCATCGGGACATAAAATCTATTAAAGAGTTAGGAACGCTATTTAGAAACCCTTGGAAAAGCAAACGCTTTGATCTTTTCGGGAACGTAGTCAGTTTAGACTTCATAGAGCATCAACTGATAAGAGAGCCAGGACGGTTTGATGACCCCAGGATTCACATGGCAGTCAACTGCGCCTCAATAGGATGTCCCGCGCTGCGACCAGAAGCCTACGAAGCATCGCGTATCAACGAGCAAATGCATGACAGCACCCTACGCTTCCTCTCTGACACAAGCAGAAACATATTCAAAGACGGAATATTATTTGTTTCACCGATATTCAAATGGTATGAGGTTGACTTCAAGCGCAAATCAGGCTCTTTACTGAACTGGCTTCGAGATTATGAATCCGCCCTAAAAATTGAGCGCGAGTCATTTACCAGTAATCACCTTTTAATCAAATACACAAAATACGATTGGTCACTAAACGAGAGTACTTCCGACTAGCGCATCCTCTCATGCCAATAGAACACATCACCTTATCGGTCATTATCCCTGCCTTAAACGAGGAACAACTTCTCCCTTTATTACTTAACGAGCTTCATACCAAAAAATCGAGTAAAACGGAAATCATTATAGTTGACGGAGGCAGTACAGATAAAACCTTGGAGGTCATACGTTACACAGCAGATCAGATTATCCACGCTAAACCTGGTCGAGCAGAACAAATGAACGCTGGGGCAGTCTGTGCAAAAGGAAAATTATTATGGTTCTTGCACGCAGACTCTTCGATTAGCTTTAAATTTGAGAATATTATTGAAGCAGCACTACACGACCACTCTTGGGGTTGGTTCGATATGCACTTAAATCATCCGAAGAGAATTTTTAGAATCATTGAGTCCATGATGAATCTTCGCTCAAGAGTTACGAGTATTGCTACGGGCGATCAAGGAATTTTTGTTCGTAAAGATGTTTTTTTAGAAATAGGATTTTTCCCATCAATTGCGATCATGGAGGATATCGTTTTTTCAAAAAAACTAAAACGAGTAGGAAAACCATTTATCAGTAATGCGCGAATAAAAACATCGGTTCGGCGGTGGGAGAACAATGGGCCCGTAAGAACAATTTTAAAAATGTGGGCTCTCCGACTATTATTTTTCCTCAGAGCGCCACCAAATTGGTTAAAGAAACAGTACGATCAAAGATGATTGACCATGCCATTCATGAGCCAGACACTTTGATTCAGGTTTTCACTCGGACGCCAGTTGAGGGATCAGTCAAAACAAGACTGATTCCGGAGTTAGGCTCACGCAGGGCGTGCGAGTTACATCAACGGATGACCCTTCATGCAGTAAAAGTGGCTACAAGCATGTCATCTAAGCTTGAGATTTGGATCACACCAGATATCAATCATGCATTCTTTAATGCGGTAGGCCCTAATTGTCAGCTAAAGTCCCAAGTTGGCGAATCTCTAGCTGATCGAATGTCTCTTGCCCTTAGCAAGGGTTTAGAGGACCACAAAAAAGTAATCCTGATTGGATGTGACTGCCCGTCTATTAATCAAGCCATGCTAAAAAGAGCATTTCTTGAACTAGATCGGCACGAATACGTATTCATCCCCGTTGAAGATGGAGGATTTTCTTTAATTGGATCGCGCTCGTTCTCCTCAACTATATTTCATAATATCGTGTGGCGCACCAACCAAGTTATGAACCAGGTCAGATCAAATCTAAAAAAAAATAATTATACTTGGCAAGAATTGCCTACACTATGGGACGTTGATGAAATCACGGATTACCATCGACTCTCAAAAGAGATGCCTCAATTAACACATTGCCTTTAATGACTGATATGACTTATCTATCATCCTGTGTATACCTTATGCGCGCACAAATCTAAGATGAAGAAACTTGTCCTCATTGGCGGCGGTCATACTCATTTAGAAACTATTCGGAGACTGGGTGAACAATCATCGATAGATGTTGAGGTGTCATTAATTAGTAGCGAGGAATACACCCCATACTCAGGAATGCTGCCTGGATTAATATCCGGTCATTACACGTTTGCAGACTGCCACATCAACCTTCAAGAGCTATGCGATAGATATAAATTTAGGTTTCTCAAAGAGTCCGTAACACAGATCTCACCATATGAGCAGCTGATACATACTCAAAAAAATCAGTATCACTATGATCTTGCATCCATCAATATCGGATCAACACCGAATCTCTACTCAACAATTGGCGTTAATGAGTGGGCAACCCCGATCAAACCAATTGATCGGCTGATCACAAAAATTGATCGTTTCTTAAACGAAGTTAGCAATGCTCCCATGAAACAGAATTTTGAGGTTTCCGTTGTGGGAGGTGGGGCAGCTGGGATCGAAATCTTACTCGCTTTAAAATATCGCGTAGATGCCTGTGGTTACACCAATCTTAATTTCTCAATGATCACTGGTTCCCAAGATATTTTAGAAACACACCCCATGCCGATTCGGCGGAAATTTCACCAAATTCTCCATAAAAAAAATGTAACGACCTACTATGCCAATCCGGTGGTCAGCATATCCAAAGACCATGTTAAAACCGCATCAGGGAAAATAATTAAATCCGACCTGACGGTATGGGCTACCGGTGCGGCAGCGAGCACCTGGCCTAAATTGTCAAATCTACCCACGACAAAAGATGGCTTCATTAAAACAGATCAATACCTCAAAGTTAAAAATATTAACAATCTCTTTGCCGTTGGAGACATTGGATCTATCGAAGGTTTGCAGTATCCAAAGTCCGGGGTTTACGCGGTAAAACAAGCTGCAGTGCTTATTAACAACATCAACAACCTAGTGAACGAGAAACCACTTGAGCGATATACACCACAGAAACATGCCCTGGCTTTAATCAGTGCCGGCAGCAAATATGCCGTTGCCTCGAGGAATATTTTATGTACTAGCGGCAAATGGGTATGGTGCTGGAAAGATCATATTGACCGAAACTTCATGCGAAAGTTTCGATAGCTGGGGTCGATTAAGAGTGGCCGGGTCTAAACTAACCAAACTAGCTCAACTGGCTTTAGAACTCGAAAAAACAAAATAGCATTTTGTCGGAATTTTCGTCCTATCCGACTTGCCTCAATACTACTTATATTTAATACAAAGAATCCTGATTCAACGGGCCAATTGTCAGAGTCAGGAATACCTAATCCCAACAAATATTTCATATTTATTACCTTCAAATACCGCAACAACATGCGGCTCCTAGCCTCATTTTCTCGTTCAGTTAAGCGAATGGATTTGGGGTTCTCCCCAGAAATAAAAGCCCAGCTAGTTACAAACCGATTCCCAAAGAACCAGCTTTGATCCCTGCTCCTTTCGCTAACGCGAAAGTCTACGTAAGACTTTCCAAGGCAAGCTCTGTATGAGGTTTCCTGATACAAGTCGCCAAAGACTTCCTGAGCTCGCATTATAAAAATTTATCGTAAGCCTAATTAACTTTGAATTTTTTTATTGTTTCTCTGTTGACTTGAATACCAAGCCCAGGAGCATCCGATATTTCAACCATTGAATTCTTATTAAGTGTTAGAGGTCTGTCTACCAGATCATTTCTAAAAGGATGTGATGATCGATCGTACTCAAAAATGGGTTGTCTCGGGTAAAGCGAATGAACCGTATCGGGAAGTGCCGCTAAAACCTGAAGAGAGGCAGCCTGCGCGACACCAGAACCCCACACATGGGGGTTCACTTCTATTCCATTCGCTTGAGCTATTATCGCGGCATGCCTTGCTCCAGTAATGCCACCGCAGGAGCCGATATCAGGCTGTACAATATCAACTGCATGGCGATTCAACAACTCACGAAACCCATAGATAGAGTGTTCATTCTCCCCTCCCGCGATTGGGGTCGTTAACTTGGCGCGAAGCTCAATATAGCCATCAATATCTTCCGGTGGAACTGGCTCTTCATACCAACGTAGATCATATTCATCAAGCACTCGCCCTAACCGTAAGGATTCAGTGCGGCCATAAGCGTGATTCGTATCTACCATGAGTTCAACATCTCGCCCCTCAAGCCCCCGTCCGACTTGGCGCATAACCCTAATGTCATCATCAACACCAAAACCAAGTTTAATTTTCATTGCCTTAAACCCGGCCTCATAATGCGCGATGGCTTCTTCGGCCAGCCGCTCTCCCTCATTCTGCCCACTCAATCGATAAAAACCTGTGGCGTACGGTTGGACTTGATTTCTGAACCTTCCCCCAATGAGCTGAGAGATTGACACCTCAAAAAATTTTCCTGCAATATCCCATAAGGCGATATCTATAGCACTGATCGCCGCCATAACAGACCCCTTACGCCCAAAGTCCCGAGTATGGTTGTACATTTTATGCCAAAGGACTTCTACGTCTGTTGGATTGGCATCCAAGATCAATGGCTTAAGCGAATGTTCTATAGCTGAGGCAGCTATTTGTGGAGACTCAAGCCCTTGCGCGAAGGCCTCACCCCAACCCACCAAACCTGTATCAGTTTGAACTTCCACAATAGTGGCCGACCTCACCTTTACCCATCCTTGCGAAAAAGCAAAGGGCTCATCCAAATTACTTTGCAGAATGTGTACTTTAACGTCTGTAATTTTCATAAAAACTCGATTCAATAAGACTATTGATTAAACGATACCAATGAAGATATGTTTATATTACTCAGTTATCGAGAAGACGGAACAAGGGTCAAAAAAAGACGATGCCTAGAAAGACCTAATTGAGGAAGCGACAAAGTCCCTTGGGGATCTGGTATTTATGACATCTTATGGGAAGCAAGAGTTAGCTAATGGGGCCGAAAATTTTAACCCAAGGTCGGATTGCAGCCCTCATTTACCACCAAGAAGAAGTGCTACTACTCCTTGATACAAGGGAACCCTGCTCTAAGCCCTTGCACTATCAAATAACGCCGAGGGCGGAAAAGATTCTCAGGGTTATTTTCCAGGTAGTCCAAAACGGCCGCGAATGTCGTGTCACGTATGTTTTCTTCTGGAATACAAAAAAGTCCATTATTCCATTTAAGCCACACATCATCGATGAATGGCTGGGCCGCCTCGCGACCTTTAGGGTGCTGCATCATCTCAAGCAACTCGTTACCATCAGTTTCTGCTCTCAATAAAGCTGGGAGCAGCAACACCAAACACAATGCCAGATTTATGCGTCTCATTCATCTTCCCCTCAAATATCCAGAATTTGTAATAGGATTTTTATTATCGTTACTAAAACAGTAACTAGTTCACAACGTCTAACTTATCGACTTAAATATGCCACTTAAGTTTCATCAATTAAAAAAATTCTTAGGTCTCTAAAATACACATGTCTAATTGACCTTCAACCGAAGTCCGTTAATCGCCTCTAAATACTCTTGCTTAACTTGACCAGGAAAATCGCTAGCTAGACCTTGAACCCACCGTTCTAAAAAAACCACCCGTTCCATGACCGGCCACTGAACAAATGGCAAGAACAGATACTCAGCAAATTCCCAATGATCTTCGAGTAACCTAGCCTCACCCTCAAACAAATTATTATGCATTCCAGTCATTCTCCCTATCAGGTAACAACCGT
>DFDI01000088.1:99263-99559 GCA_002367635.1 Betaproteobacteria bacterium UBA3031
TATTCTTTACCTTTCGACGTCTCGCTCTCAGCATAAACCCAGATCAAGTCCCCCAATGGCGTGCCGCAAACACGCTGAAATCGATCAACAATCTTCTCCAGATCAGCGATTCTTTCTTCCGTCAAGCTATGAGTTACGACTTCAGTCTTCTTGTTTACAATCCCTTAACGATAATTATGAACCATTCTAAATTAACGGTTACGCGCGAACTAAATTGGATTTACTCTTGACCAGAGAAATATGAAATGGTGCTGTTGAGAGGAATCGAACCTCCGACCTACTGATTACGAATCAGT
>DFDI01000088.1:99814-100079 GCA_002367635.1 Betaproteobacteria bacterium UBA3031
TTGCTCTACCAACTGAGCTACAACAGCACAGACCGCATATTATACGTGCGGACAGAAATAAGAAATATTGTCGCAGCGGAAATTTAAGGAACTACTTGTTCTTAAAATTTGGCTTCCGCTTCTCAGCAAACGCGGACATTCCTTCTTTTTGATCCTCTGTAGAAAAAGCAGAATGAAATAAACGCCTTTCAAAGCGAATACCCTCATTGAGGGTCGTCTCAAAAGCTCTGTTTACACTTTCCTTTGCCATCATCACTATAGGTTG
>DFDI01000068.1 GCA_002367635.1 Betaproteobacteria bacterium UBA3031
TTCCGATCTTTATATGATTGGTCAATTGCGGAGCCCACATTGTTTTGGAGCTCCATTTGGGATTACTGCGACGTAATCGCTTCAAAAAAAGGAAGCACCATACTGAAGCATCCAGACAAAATGCCTGGAGCAGAATGGTTTCCAGAAGCCCGCCTCAACTATGCGGAAAACCTATTACGACAGAGAGATAATCAAGAGGCAATCGTTTTCCGAGGAGAAGATCAAGTTAGCAACCGCCTGACCTATGCGGAACTCTATGATGCCGTCTCCATAACTGCTCAAGCACTGGCCAAACAAGGGGTCTCAAAGGGTGATCGAGTTGTGGCTTTTTTACCCAATTTACCAGACACCATCATCTTCATGCTGGCAGCCTCGAGCTTAGGTGCGCTATGGTCATCCTGCTCCCCAGACTTTGGAACACAAGGAGTATTGGACAGATTTGGTCAAATTAAACCTAAGGTTCTAATAGGAGTAGATGGCTACTACTACAACGGCAAACACATCGACACACTGAATAAGCTTGGTGAGATAGCGAACTCACTCACCTCTTTACAGAAAGTGATTGTCGTACCATACACAGAATCTAAACCGAAAATCTCAACAATAAAAAAATCAATTCTCTTGAATGACTTCGTTCGCCCATTCAAACCAAGAACAATTCAGTTTGAACAAGTACCCTTTAACCACCCATTGTTCATCATGTTCTCGTCTGGCACCACAGGTGTGCCAAAGTGCATCGTGCACGGACATGGCGGAACCCTACTGCAACACCTAAAAGAACATCGACTGCATACAGATTTGAAAGTCAAAGATCGCTTCTTCTATTTCACCACGTGCGGCTGGATGATGTGGAATTGGCTTGTCAGCGGTCTGGCTTCAGGGGCGACACTCTTATTATTTGATGGATCCCCAACCTACCCAAAGGGCGATGCATTATTTGATTTCGCCGAAACAGAGCGAATGACTATTTTTGGAACCTCAGCAAAATATATCGATGCCATTTCTAAAATGGGTATGCAACCCGCACGAACCCACAAACTACCTCACCTTAAAACCATCACATCAACCGGATCACCACTCTCCCCAGAGAGTTATGACTACGTATATACCAAAATCAAGAAAGATGTCTTACTCTCATCCATATCTGGAGGCACAGACATCGTATCGTGCTTTGTGCTTGGCGACCCAACTCTACCGGTTTATCGGGGAGAGATACAACGAAGAGGCTTTGGATTGAACGTTCAAGTTTTCAGTGATGCGGGGAAATCTGTCATAGGAGAAAAAGGGGAACTTGTATGCATAGGAACTTTCCCTTCTATGCCTATTGGGTTTTGGAACGACAAAGGCGATAAGAAATATCTTAAAGCCTATTTTTCTCGCTTTAAGAACACATGGTGCCATGGAGATTTCATTGAACTCACTCCGCGCGGCACACTAATCATCTATGGTCGCTCAGATGCAGTCCTGAATCCAGGCGGGGTTCGAATCGGCACATCGGAAATATACCGTCAAGTTGAAAAACTCGACTCTGTCGTAGAGAGCCTCGTCATTGGTCAAAACTGGCAAGACGACACGCGCGTGGTCTTGTTCGTTCGCCTTCGTGATGGATTACAACTTGATGAAAGTTTGCAGACCACAATAAGACAGGCCATCAGAGCTAATACAACACTCCGCCATGTCCCTGCAAAAATACTACAGGTTCCAGATATTCCTAGGACTAAAAGTGGGAAAATTGTTGAGTTAGCAGTCAGGAACCTCGTTCATAACGAGCCTGTCAAAAACATAGAAGCCCTCGCAAACCCTGAGGCGCTCGTACACTTCGAAAATAGACAGGAATTAACGACGTAATTACTTAGATATTGTTTTTTATATAAAATATCCGATACAAACGCCGTATCGGATATTTTTTTATACCATCCTTCCGAAGCTTAAAATTTCATTCGCATCTCAACGCGAACACCTGAAACTTCCTCAAGATTTTTACGCTCACCATAGATAGCATCCGTTCTAAAGATCCATCGTCTGGATATAGGCTTTTGATAACGAACACCAATCGCTTGTTGATCACCTGGTGCATTGCGTAATGGGTCGTTCTCGTTACCAATAATCTGGACATTCGCATACTCAACGATTAACTGCTGATCTAATGCGAACAGATACATCACCCCGATAGCGCCACCAAACGTATCGTTAGCGGTGTCGTCAAGCTTTGGAAAACCGGTAATACCATCGGTTTCAAAATTAACACCCGTGTTTTTAAGGATACCTGCTGCGCCGGTTGCGAGCGGTTGGGGCTTATCTTTACCATAGAAAAAGTTAAAGTACGGCACCAACGTAGACGGCAGGTGTGTAATCCAAGAATTCTCAACTAATAGAACAAATCCATCAGCGGTTTGATTCACACCTGGAACCGGATCTTGACCAAAGTTCGACAACAAGCGAACACTGTTAGATAACTTGCCGCCATAACGCTTAGTCCACCCCAACATCACATTGTTATAGTCCATTTGGACATCGTCTCTATCGTCGGTGACTCTTGCGTAACCAGCTTCTAGATAACCCTCTGCAACGTCCACGAATGTCGTTAATGCGTAAAATTTACCGGCATTATCATCTGTCACACCATCCGTTATAAAAACAGGTGTGGATACTTTATTAAGACCCACGAAGAAGGTTGCATCGTAGTTCGTGATATCGAACTTCGGTGAATTTTTTGCCTGCAAAGTAACGGCACCACCGACAAACGCATCGTTCACCCATAGACCATTTTGCAGAAATAGAGGCACTAAGCCCACGGCAAATGGCAAATCAAATGTAGTGTACTTATCAGTAAGACCGGATTGAATATACCCCCAGTCACCTTCGAAAAAGAATGTCTCCGGATCAAAATCCAACTCCGCTTGAAATCCGTTTCCGTCAACATCGTCAACAGGTGTTCCGCCTAACTCCAAACGTGTCTGCTTTCCATCGTCAAGAGGTTTCACAAACATGTGTAGACGCTCAGTAGCCGTTAGGTTCAGGTCGAATTCTAAATTCAACTGAGACGCCAACTGCGCATTCTCTACCTCACCGTTGTCGTTGGCTGCGAGAACCGTTCTCCAATCGCCGTAGACTAAAAACTGCGGCCGCACAAGGTTTTTGGCACCAACGATGTTTATTCCTGAGCCAAATTCGCCCTCCGAATACATCGGATAACCCCATTCAATAAGGGGGCGAGGTTCATCTATATTTGTTTTTCCACCATAAACGATAAGTTGTTCCTCGGCATCGTATGGAGCTGTGTAGACCGGGTCAGGCGCAAACCCACCCATGTCATACTCACTTGGCCTGGCACCCTCATCCATTTCAGGGGGGGCCTGATGACCCTTATGGTCAGGACTACTGCTTCGATACTCGAGCACTGTATCAGCAGGTCCCTTTCGCTCAAACTCAAGCTCTTGCGCTATACCAATAGATGGAGCAATTAACGCGAGCGGCATCGACGCTAATATAAATCTTATTTTTGTAGTCACTTACTTAACCTCAAATTCAACAGCGTATGGATGTATGTCTAACATCCATTCATTAATGGAGCGCTCCATATCCTGTGTCGCACCGACAAATTTCATAAAGTACAGTGGCTCTGCTCGACTTCTCATTCGCGCTAAAACCTTGTACGTTCCTTTTTTAGTCATCTTCTCAGCAGGAACTTTATACTTCGCGTCTCTCCATCCTAGAGGAGGAATAGAACGCCCTTCCATTCGGACTAAAGGTGGGTGATTTTGAACTGATGTTGGGACTGCTGCAGGACGTAAGAAAGGCTTCTGATCTACATCAAAGTTAACAGGAAGGTACATTTCTCGATCTGTACCCTTAATGTTTGTTGTCAGAAACTTTGTTTGTAAATTCACCAATTGATTATCGTATGGGACTTTTCCTGCAGCCACGTCCAACGAATGGTTATCTGCCATATCTCCATAGCTATCGACGTATCCGGACTCAAAAATACGCTCTCCATCAGGATCAATCACAGCCACATTCATCCATATTTCAGGCTGAGCTCCCAATGAGCCTGAGGGCAAGTTGTGACCATTGTCAACGTTTGTAATCCTAAATCGTAATTTAAGTGGTTCACCCACCTGAGGTGTATCACCATCAAAAAATGGGCCATCTATTCTAGAACCATTTTCCATGACCGCCTTGCGATCGAGTTTTTTATCAACTAAGAGCTTTTGATTTTGCTTGATGATATGCCTTGCCCAAAGACGGTCTTCAGAGTCCGTCCAGGTTTCAGGGAATTCTGGAACATCCACCTCTCCTCGTTTGAGTTGTTCCTCCCAATCAGCATCGCCCCATGGCGCTCTATAATCAAAGGTCAACCACTCTTTAATACTCCATCGGAGCGCACGCGGATTAAATGGGAATATACCAGGGTGTGCTATTGGGTAACCCGGGCCATAAAACGCGTGGTTCGCATGTTTTTTGTTTGTGTCACCAATGACTCTTCCGTTAACGATCGCTGTTGGCCAAGAAGCGTATCCTTTTGCTTCCCCTGGGATTTTGCCCATGTGACAGTCCTGACAAGTCGTTCCCTCTCGAAAGGCTGGGGAATCTCGATATTGCTCCCATACAACTTCCAACTTGATGCCTAAATTAACCTTAACTTGGTGGCATGACACACAAAATTCAGAGGTACCAATTTGCTCAAATACTGTAACCCCACCGTGAATAGGTGTTCCACCTACGCCGGGCTCGTTGGTAATTCGATACTCTTCTTTATTGTCTATAACTGTTGGGAAATTCTCACCCCCACCTGAATTATAAACAGGGTCAAAAATGGTTCCCGGAACAATATGACGCTCGCCATTCACTTTTCCGAACTGAGCATTCACTCGATGACACGTAACACAGGTGATGCCTTCTCTTGCCACAATACTTCTATCCCAGAGCGGCAGCTCACGCGGTTCACCTTTCTGGGTTCCAACCTGTTGATGGCAACGCGTGCAGAAAGTACCCATCGTACCGTCAGTCAGTGCATTTACGGCTTGTTCGAATTTATGAAACATGGGAGAAACCGACGCATAAGCATGGTTTGACGAAGCCCATTCCCAGAATTGCTTTTGGTGACACATTGCACATTTCGTGGCGGATGGGAATTCGTCATTCATCAAAACATCTAGGTGAGCACTGTTCCCATCTGCTAATTCAACGGGATTTCTCTCCGCAAATGCGGCGGGAGCAGTTAACAATGTCACTATCGTGAATACTACTGCTAAACATTTCGATCCATACTTATTCATGCTGCCGACTACCTTCTTTCAGAAAAATTCAAATCTCGTATTTAGATTTTAAATTAATTAATCGACTAATTACTTGCGCGCTGCCGCTAGCAACTTCAGTGCAGCCGTATATTTCGCCGGGGTGTAAGCTTCCGACTTATCAATGGCTGCATAAGCTTTCGACAGTGCTTCGTTATATCGGTTCAAATCTGCCGAAGCACCCGTATTTTCGATTGCTGCGAGTATTGAACCAATCGCCATGGTGGCTTGCTCTGCGGTTATAAGGTCGACAAACTCACCTTTCAGACCCTCAGAAACCAGGGAGTCGTATATTTTCCACATTGCAGATACATCAAAATCAGCAGCGGCAAATTTTTCAACTAAGCCATCAATCGTTGTTGACAAATCACCCAACGATTTCATCGTGGCATCTTGTCCCTTAGATGAAGATTCATGAAGCGCCCTGGTTTGCGTCATTAACTTTGTCGCCATTGTAGGGTCAACAGCATTAGCCAGAACACGCAGCATTACAAGGCTCGAATCATTCAAACGCGGCACGCCCGGTCCAATATTTACGGACTCTCTCTTTTCCCAACGTGGTTCTTCCATTGAGTGGTGACAGGCATAACAGTCAAAGTAGACAAGCTCAGGGAAAATTCCAGCTGAGTTTCGATTTTTATCCAACAATGCTTCGACCGTAATTTGTGCCGCCATCGCCTGACCTACAGCCCAAACCTTAACGCCACTTGACTGCTGTTTTCTCTGCTTGTAGTCAGCGTCAATACGATAATGCGCCGGTTGATTTGCAGTGAAGGTATCGAGCTCAAATGCCAACCTAGGATGTCCAGCACCCATAATTCGGTGAGTGATGAATTTTCTTGGGTCACTTAAGTGGCAACTTAGGCAAAGTTTAGCGCGCGCTTTAGGATCCTCAGTTGGATATATACCTGCATTTAAGTAATCCTGTCGTTGCCCAAACCCTGAAACGTGCAGTCCGAGCCACTCTACCGCTCCCCCGTGGCAGGTCTCACAACCGACTCCATCAGCAATATCAAAGTTTTTTGATTGAAGCTCTTTCGGAACATTATCCGCATGACAATCAAGACATACTTTTTCTTGACGAGCGTCCTTTATTCCCAAATTCTTTGCAATTCTTTTACCTCTGTCAGAGCTTAACGCTTTATACGCTTCCGAGTGCTTGTCCTCTGTGCTCCATGTCACAAATTCGTTTTGGAGCACTGCAGAATTTGCCCATGGTTTAACAGCTCCATGACAAGTTGACCCCCCACAAGTCTGGGAGCCCAATCGCGCTTTACCAGAATAGTGAGGTAATTCAGCCTCAGCATTAGCATTTATTGAGACCATGCTCAGTAGCAGAGCTGCGAGAGCACTGAACACCGATGTTTTGAAGTGGATCGCTAAACGATTAATCCATTGAGTTTTTTGACTCCCTGC
>DFDI01000037.1 GCA_002367635.1 Betaproteobacteria bacterium UBA3031
GCTCAAGGCCAGCAATTGAGAGGCATTCGGACTTCGCGCCTGTCAGGCCATTGCAACCAGAGCAAACGGAGAGTTCGACAGGCTCTATTTTCACAAATCGGTCCAGCATGTCGCTTTTTGAAGGGCAACGTGAATGGTACATCGGCGATATAGTGACCATCGTTCTGAGTGAGACCGCTCAGGCGAGTCGAAATACTAACTTATCGACCGAGCGATCCTCAAGCAATGATGTTCTGGGCACAACGGGCCCGAATGTTCTTTTCCCAACAACAGGCTTTATCGGCAAGGCCCTACCGCAGTTCAAGCGTGATGGCGCGCAAATCTCTGCGGAGGGTGGCGGAAGCACCAATCAGGCCGCCTCTTTGCAAGGCATTATTACGGCGACCGTCGTCGAGGTGTTGTCTAATGGTAATCTCATTCTTCAGGGCGAGAAGCAGTTGTCGATGACTGAAGGCTCTGAATTTATCCAGGTGCGGGGAATCGTAAGATCCACTGATATTCAAATGGACAACTCGGTCTCGTCTCAGCGCTTAGCAAATGCTCAAATTTCGTACAAAGGTACGGGGGATCTCGCGGCGAGCACCAAGCCGGGATGGCTCTCTTCAGCGTTGTTCAAGTTCTGGCCGCTATAGCCGATATCTAAGATAAGAAGGTAACCCAAAATGATGATTGCAGTAGGTAAGATCAAATTCTTGCGGAGACGGGGCGCGACGCTGCTTGCTGTAGCATTAATGCTGCTGTCTGGTGAGGTTTCAGCAGAGCGAATCAAAGACCTTGCCTCGATCGGTGGAGTCCGCGAAAACCAGCTGATCGGATACGGTTTGGTGGTGGGTCTCCAGGGCACGGGCGATGGTAAAGATGTATCCTTCACGGGCCAGAGCCTTAAGTCCATTCTTTCTAGTCTGGGTGTTACGACTAATCCATACGACGACTTTGATTTGGCGCAGTCAGCGGGCAGACCTCTTGAACTCGACAACGTTGCCGCTGTGATTGTCACTGCCGAGATCCCCGCTTTCGCGAAGCCAGGGCAGCGGGTGGACGTGAACGTGTCGGCTCTCGGCGTGGCCGAAAGCCTGCGCGGCGGTAGGTTAATCATGACGCGGCTAAAGGGTATCGACGGGCAGACATATGCTGTAGCACAGGGCGCTATGACCGTGACTGGTATTAACGAAGAAGTTGCCGGTACGAGCTTACAGATTGGCGTGCCTACATCTGGGCGAATTCCTCGGGGAGCGATCATAGAGCGGGAAGTTGAGACCCCGTTCAACAGCAGTGAATATCTCGTATTTAACGTACACAGCAAAAATTTTGGAACAGCAGACGCCATCACCAGCGCTATTAATAGTGAGTATGGTGAGGGGGTCGCGTTTTCTCTTGATGGTGTTTCCGTTGCGGTGAACGCCCCAAGAGACTCGTCTCAGCGTGTTAAATTTGTGAGTATGATCGAAAATATTGACGTGGACCCTTCAGAGCCCTCTGCTCGGATCGTAGTTAATTCTCGCACCGGTACTGTCGTAATTAATAAAAATGTGAAAGTTCAGGCTGCAGCTGTTTCGCACGGGAGTCTCTCGGTGCGCATCCAAACACTCAATACCGTATCTCAGCCCGAGCCGTTTTCTGATGGTACCACCGTCGAGATTCAAAATGCTGGAATTGCAGTTGAGTCGGACGAAAGCGCTGTACTTTTTGAGCCGGGCGTGGATCTCAAAGAGGTGGTATCGGCTGTTAACGCTGCAGGTGCGTCAACCTCCTCACTTATTGCAATTCTCGAAGCGCTCAAGACTGCGGGCAGTCTGCACGCTGACCTAATGGTGATGTAAATGGAAGCAAGAATCGCGTCTTACAATGATTTTCATGGTTTAGCTAACTTGCGAACCCAAGCACAAAAAGATGCCTCGAGCGCTATTGAAGAGGTTGGGCAGCAGTTTGAGAGTTACTTTACGCGGATGATGCTCAAGTCTATGCGCGATGCGAGTGAAGTCCTGAGAAGCGACTTATTCTCATCGGATCAGTCAAAAGCCTATGAGCAGATGTTCGATGAAGAACTGTCAACGGAAATGGCCAAGAAGGGTCCTTTGGGCGTGGGCGAATGGATGCGCCAAGCGGTTGAGAATAATATGGGCGGCCCAAGGGCAAACAGCAGATCCATTGCTGCGTATCAGTCAGACGGTGTAACGCGTCTTGGCAGTGCTGCGGCGATGCTCCTGAGATGAGCGATTTTCTTTCGATAGGCGCCAGCGCTGTTAACGTTTATCGGCAGGCTATCGCCACGACCAGTAATAATATCGCCAATGTGAACACAGAGGGCTATTCAAAGCAGGCTGTTAATGTAAGCGAATCTTACCCAACGCAAATTGCAAGCTACTTTATCGGCACAGGTTCGACCGTCAATAACATTCAGCGGTCTTACGATGAATTTGTCGAACGCTCTTTACGAGACAGTGCGAGCGATCTGCAAGCAACCACACCATTTATCGAGTACACAGAGCGTATTGTCGATATCATGGGCTCTGAAACCGCTAACCTGACCAATGCCATCGAGGCATTTTTCAACGCGAGTCGCAGTTTAAGTGTTGATCCGGGATCCATCCCTCTTAGGAACGAAGTGGTGAGCAGTGGCCAGGCACTGGCCTCTCGCTTTAATACCTTATCGACTCAAATCGATGCCGTTGGCACTGAGTCTAGGGATCGGCTGGGTGCGGCATTAGAAGAGGTAAACAACCTTGCCGGACAACTGTTGTCTATTAATAAACAATTGGGACGCAATTCCGAGAAATCAAAACAGCCGGCTCAGCTCATGGATCAGCGAGATCTAATCCTCAGGAAGCTGTCAAGCTTGAGCACTATAGGGGTAACTGAGTCTTCTAACGGTCAGGTTAGCGTTAATTTCGGAGGCGCGGGCAGGGGTTTTGAGATCGTGACTTCCAGCGGCGTGCGTGAAATAGCTATGGTTAGTGATAGTGCAGACCCTACTGGAGATGTTCAGCTAGTTATTGATCCGAGAGGCAGCAAGCAGCCGCTCCCGCTTTTATCCGGCGGCGAAGTTGGAGGCCTACTAACCTTCCGAAATGAAGTGGCCAAGGTTGCACGAGACGGACTCGATCATATAGCCGTTCAGTTTGCTAACAAAGTGAACGAGGTCCACAGGCAGGGTTTTGATCTTAATGGAGACTTTGGTCAAGATTTTTTCAGAATAACGCCAAGCTACTCCATCAATTCTGAAGCGGTATCTGGAACGTTTTCTGTCGACGTCAAAGTGGTAGATCAGACTGATCTACCAACTAATCCCACAAAAATCATGTATCGTGAAAGTACGCAAAGCTGGCTGGTC
>DFDI01000031.1:0-1520 GCA_002367635.1 Betaproteobacteria bacterium UBA3031
TCTTTGTTGGTGGTGCTAACAGGTGACCTAATGGCTTGGGATAAAGAGCCAGATCGTTACTGGAAGAATGCCCCTGGTAGTGTGCGAGATTATCTCGTGCCAGCCATATCAGAGTATTACAAGGGCAAGCCACAGATTCAGCGAGATGAAGTCATGCGCTCATGCGGAATGGCGGCCATGAATTTAATGTTAGTCGCAAAAGATTTAGGGTATGATAGCTGCCCTATGGATGGCTTCGATTTCGATGCAGTCGCTCAATTACTTAAGCTTCCTGATGATCACACCCCTGCTATGTTTGTAGCGATCGGGAAGTCGATTCAGGAGCCGTGGCCAAGACCAGGGCAACTATCGGTCGATGAAGTCGTTAAATACAATCAATTTTAATCAATAAAGTTAAGGAAATAGTCAGTGCTTATTACAAACAGCATCACGATGCAATTTGGTTCAAAACCGTTATTTGAAGATGTTTCAGTAAAATTTGGTGACGGCAACCGCTACGGTCTTATTGGGGCAAATGGTTGCGGAAAGTCCACCTTCATGAAAATATTAGCGGGTGAATTAGAGGCCACAGCAGGAAGTATTGCCCTTGAAAGCCAGGAACGTATGGCATGGCTGCGTCAAGATCAGTTCGCCTATGAGAATTTAAGGGTGCTCGATGTTGTAATGATGGGCCACCAGGAAATGTGGGCAGCCAACGAGGAAAAGAATCGGCTCTACGCTAACCCTGACGCGACCGAAGATGATTACATGAAAGCGGCGGAGCTCGAAGGCGTTTATGCTGAATATGATGGTTACACGGCTGAAGCCAGAGCGGGAGAACTTTTGGCGGGGGTTGGCATTCCAAACGAATTACACGAGGGTTTGATGAGTGGCGTTGCACCCGGATGGAAGCTTCGAGTCCTGCTCGCACAAGCCTTGTTTTCTGATCCAGATATCCTGTTGCTCGATGAGCCCACTAATAACTTGGACATCAATACCATTCGGTGGCTTGAGAATATTCTTAACAATAGAAACTCAACCATGATTATTATTTCGCATGATCGTCATTTCCTAAACCAAGTCTGCACACACACCGCAGATATGGATTACGCGAAGCTAACCATCTACCCAGGTAACTATGATGACTTTATGGAAGCCAGCTCAATGGCTAGAGCTCAACAATTAAAAGCTAACGACAAAGCCAAACTTCAAATTGCAGAGCTTCAAGACTTTGTGAGAAGATTTTCGGCCAACGCTTCGAAGGCAAAACAAGCAACCTCACGCGCAAAACAAATTGATAAAATTAAAGTCGAGGACATGAAGCCGTCGAGTCGTCAGTACCCATTTATTCGATTTGAGTACGACGAAAAAGATAAGCTCTACCGCCAAGCACTAATAGTGAACAAGGTTGACCATGCTTTTGACGAACCGCTTTTTAATAACCTTAATTTCATGGTAGAAGCTGGGGAAAGAATCGCAATTATTGGTGAAAATGGTATTGGTAAATCATCATTACTTAAAATTATTGGTAATATCTTGAC
>DFDI01000031.1:1865-7166 GCA_002367635.1 Betaproteobacteria bacterium UBA3031
GATCACTCGGAAGAATTTCAAAAAGATGTAAGCGTTTTTGAGTGGATGTCTCAATGGGGAAGACCAGAAGATGATGACCAGGTTATTCGAAGCATGCTCGGCCGACTTCTTTTTTCCGGGGAAGACTTTAAGAAGAAAATAAAGGTGCTGTCCGGTGGTGAACAAGGACGAATGCTGTTCGGTAAATTAATGTTGTTAAAAACGAATATATTGCTTTTGGATGAGCCGACCAATCATATGGATATGGAGTCGATTGAGTCTCTTAATACCGCCTTGGATAAATTTAAAGGGACCCTCTTTTTTGTGACACATGATCGCGAATTTGTAAGTTCAATCGCGACCCGTATACTGGACATTAGAAAAGATAAAATTATTGACTTTATGGGTAATTACGAAGATTACCTATCTTCTCAAGAAGATTAGCTAACCTTCTATTTTATTTGATCTTTTTCTTTCATGTTCAAGTAAATAACGTTTTCTAATTCTGAGGGAGACTGGAGTAATTTCCACCAACTCATCGTCATCAATAAACTCGACCGCGTACTCTAAACTCATTAAAATTGGCGGGACTAACCTCACCGCTTCATCGGTTCCTGAAGAGCGAACGTTAGTTAATTGTTTACCCTTAATTGGGTTAACAATTAAGTCGTTATCTCGACTGTGAATACCAATAACCATACCCTCGTAAAGTTTGTCGCCAGGACTGACAAACATTCTTCCCCTGTCCTGAAGTTTCCATAACGCAAAGGCAACGGCATCTCCTTTTTCAGAGGAAATTAACACTCCGTTTCTTCTGCCTGGGATTTCTGATTTTACTGCAGAGTACTCATCAAAAATGTGTGACATTAGACCTGTACCTCGGGTCATCGTTAAAAATTCACCCTGAAACCCAATAAGGCCTCTTGCGGGGATTTTATATTCTAGTCTTGTGCGGCCTAGGCCGTCTGATTCCATATTGGTCAGTTCACCCTTGCGTCGACCGAGTTCTTCCATGACCGAACCTTGAGTGTCATCCTCAATGTCTACCGTTAGACTCTCATAAGGCTCACACCTTACGCCATCAATTTCTTTGTACACGACACGGGGTTTTCCGACGGCAATCTCGAAGCCTTCTCGGCGCATATTTTCTAAAAGGATGGTTAAATGTAACTCACCTCGTCCTGATACCCGAAAAACAGTTTCGTCAGATGTGTCTTCAACACGCAAAGCAACATTCACCAACAACTCTTTGGTGAGACGTTCACGTATTTGACGGCTGGTGACAAACTTGCCTTCCTTGCCCGCCAATGGCGAACTGTTCACCATAAAATCCATATTAAGGGTAGGTTCATCTATCGCAATAATAGGGAGGCCGACAGGCTTTTCACTGTCTGCGATCGTAACGCCAATCCCTACGTCCTCAATTCCTGTAATGATAACAATGTCACCCGCCTCTGCTTCTTTTACGGGAACTCTCTCCAGTCCCTTAAAGCCGAAGACTTCATTGATACGGCCTTGGCCAATTTTTTTATCACCCAACATCACTGCCACCAAAGAGCCTGGCTTTAATACACCATTACTAATTCGACCTATGCCCATGCGGCCTGTGTAGGTTGAGTAATCCAATGCAGAGATTTGAAACTGCAAGGGAGCTTTAGGGTCACCTTCGGGAGCTTTAACATGACTTAACACGGTCTCGAAAAGTGGTTTCATCGAGTCAGACTCGTCACTTTCTTTAAGTTTAGCGTAGCCGTTTAATGCCGACGCATAAACAACCGGGAAATCGAGCTGCTCATCTGTTGCACCAAGGTTTGCAAATAAATCAAAGGTTTGATTAATAACCCAATCACATCTCGCGCCTGGTCTATCAATTTTATTAAGAAGCACAATAGGTCTTAATCCTAGTGCCAATGCTTTTTTGGTTACGAAGCGCGTTTGCGGCATCGGCCCATCCACGGCATCAACTAATAACACAACACCGTCTACCATCCCTAAAACACGCTCGACTTCACCGCCAAAATCAGCATGGCCAGGTGTGTCCACAATATTAATGTGGTGACCTTCGTAGGTCACAGAGGTATTCTTAGCTAAAATCGTAATACCACGTTCTTTTTCGATATCATTCGAATCCATGACGCGCTCATTTACGCTTTGATGCTGCGCGAATGTGCCAGACTGTTGAAGTAATTTATCAACGAGGGTTGTTTTACCATGATCAACGTGAGCGATAATGGCAATGTTTCTTAGCTTGCGGGACATGAGGGATACCAAATAAATTTAATAAGGCGCGAATTTTAGCACAACCTCCGCTAAAAATTCTAATAAAAACGTTAGTTTAGTTTTGGGATTATTAAGGCTTGAGCCTTGGTTGCATTTTCTCTTGCCAACGAGATATTTTCTGCGGACGCTAAAACAACACCCATTCTTCTTTTCTTAAAAGATTCAGGCTTTCCGAAGAGGCGAACATCAATTCCTTCAATAGAAAGCGCACTCTGCACTCCCTCAAAAATAATATTTTTAGCATCATATTGGCCATAGATAACAGCACTCGCGCCTGGGTTAAGGAGTGAAGTGTCCACTGGCAGACCAAGAATTGCTTTTGCATGCAATTCAAATTCAGACTGTTTTTGAGTAGTCATCGTGACCATACCGGTATCATGGGGTCTGGGGCTGACTTCAGAAAACCAAACCTCATCACCTTTAATAAAAAGTTCTACGCCAAACAAGCCTAGACCGCCTAAGGCCTCTGTGACTGTTTTGGCAATCTCTTTTGACTTATTTAAAGCTTCAGGCCTCATAGGTTGAGGCTGCCAACTCTCTACATAATCCCCATTCTCCTGACGGTGGCCAATAGGTTCGCAAAAGTCAGTAATGGTTTCACCGTCTTTATCTTTGGATCGCACGGTTAATAAAGTTATTTCGTAATCAAAATCAATCATAGACTCTGCGATGACAACGCCCTGATTGACGCGGCCGGCTGATGCGGCATAATCCCATGCAGCCTCAATGTCTGACTCGACCATCACTTTAGATTGGCCCTTACCTGATGAGGACATGGTCGGCTTCACAAAACAAGGAAATCCAACTTTATTAAGAATGCCATCCCTTAATTCATTTGCACTTCTTGCAAAGATGTAGGCCGAGGTCGGAATGTTTAACGTTTCGGCAGCAAGCTTTCGGATGCCCTCACGGTCCATGGTCAGTTGAACAGCCTTGATGCTTGGAACAACAATCGATTGTTTATTCTTCTCGATCTCGGCTAATAAGCTTGTATTAATCGCCTCAATTTCCGGGACAATATAGTGAGGCCTTTCAAGGTCAATAATTCTTTTTAGTGATTCTTTGTCGGTCATGTCGATTACATGCGAACGATGAGCAACCTGATGGCCTGGGGCGTTTGGGTAACGATCAACTGCAATCACCTCAATCCCTAACCTTTGAAGGGCGATAATGACTTCTTTTCCGAGCTCACCACTTCCTAGAAGCATAACGCGGGTAGCATTTTCAGACAGAGGCGTTCCAATTGTCATAACGTACCTTTAAGAATATAAATCATTATATCAATAGCCAGAACAGTGAGGGGGTAAACGGGCTAGAATTCGTGACGAAGTCCAATCCACGCAGCTTGCGGCGAGCCTGGTAGCAAACTAGCCACACCGAGAGCTTCATCACCTGAATGAAGCCTGGTAACTGGATCCACCTGACTTTCAGCTAGGCGACCCCCTGTGTAGTATCTTTGGTCGAGGACATTAATCGCCTTAGCGTAAAGTTTCCATCCTTTAAAGAAGTTATATTCTGAGTCTAGATTGAGTATTGCATACCCAGGTATTTCACCTTGCAAGCCTCCTGATGAGTCATGCCCCTGATTTTCGTTACCCATCATATAGCTCTTAGTGAAAGCTGAAAGCGTAGCGCCTAAACTAAACTCCGGGTTAAATTGATACTCAGTTCTAATTTTAAGGTGATGTTTTGGGATATTAGGCAGGTAATCATCTTTTTTAACTGAGATAACACTCCCAACATTAGAAGTATTCACCTCGTTAGGTAAATCGATATCGCTTCCGTAGCGAGCTAAAACATAACCGTAGTTAACATTCATTGATAGCTTGTCCGCATTAAACGACATGCCTAAATCCACCCCCTGCCTTGTCGTTTTGGATACATTAGTAAAATAGCCTAGCCCGCTGATTGAGCTTGAATTTACAAACAGAATATCGTCATGGTTGGTTGCGTCATAAATAGCAGCATTCCAGTTAACATTTCTCGAAATTTTGCCGCGAGCACCCACCTCAAATGTTTTTGCAACAACCTGCTCTAATGGTGGGTCGTCTGCCATCTGCGTTGGAAGATTACAAGGTCGGTCCGGATTAGCGCAACCTAACTCAATGCTGGTTGGAGCGCGACTGGACTCGCTGTAAGAGGCGTACGTGGTGTAATCTTTGGTTGGATGAAAGGTTATGCCGACAGAAGGATTAATTCGTTCAAAATGATGCTTGCCCGTTAAAGAGTCTCCTCCGGGCGCATTAAACGTATCTGAATTATCTACCTGAATAAAATTATACCTTGCGGCCGTGTTGATGCTTAATTGATCGGACAATGAGTGTGTGTTCGTTGCGAACAAACCAAATGTTTTAGTCTTTCCAGTCAGGCCAGTTGTTTGCTCCTCGTCTGCGGTTGCCCCAGTAAAAAAACCACTCGCATCCAGTGTTGCAATTTCTTGACCGGACTGTCTAAAACGGATCAATGAATATTCAACCCCGGAACCTATAACTAACTGATTCCTTCTCTCAAAAAAATCATGGTCAAAGGTGGCTTGGATGTTCGCGCCATAGGAGGCCTGTTTTGTGCTGGTTCTGTTTAAAACACCTTCGTTTGTATTTTCAGTGGCATCATCAACATATGCCGCCTGAGACTCTGTTGAACATTCTTCTTGGTCCCCCATTTCAGCATTACAAAAATCGTCATTTAAGTCACCGTTGTACGTTTTTCGATCTGACCGGATGTAATAAGCGTTGGTGGATAGCATCGTCTTGTCATCTATAAAGTCGGTGCCTGTCAGGACTAACTTCCCAAAGTTATTTTTGGTCTCATCCTCGAGCGTATGAATGCCTTCGAGATCATTTCCCAATAATCCCTTAGGAGTGAGGCCATTACCAATCATCAAGTTATGTGCGCCGGTATAGTTAACCTCATACCTTGAAGTTTCAGACTCCCATCCTAATTGAGCAAATAATTGATTGACGTGCGACGGGGAGTAATCTCGCCAGCCATCCTCAGTAAAATGTTCGTAGCCAACATAGTAATCAAATTTTCTGTCCTCAG
>DFDI01000014.1 GCA_002367635.1 Betaproteobacteria bacterium UBA3031
CGCTATCAAGAGCAACGAGATTTTTTATTGGCTGAGCTTAAAGGTATCGGCTTCGCGATTCCTATTGATCCAATGGGCGCGATATACATTTACGCTGACTGCAGTAAATTCACGAAGGATAGCTTCGGGTTTTGTCAGGATTTACTCGAGAATGCAGGTGTGGCTGTGGCCCCTGGGCTAGACTTTGGCGTTAATCGAGCGAGTGAGCATATTCGTTTTTCTTACCCCAAGCCGATAGCCGTACTCGCTGAAGGAGTCCGTAGAATAAGAGCTTATTTGGGTGGCTGAAGTTAAATGAAGTGTGTGAGTACAATTAATGCTTAGTAATTACGAGAGAGATCGGGATGTCTGATTTTATGGTGGGAATGAGTCGTTCAACGGTTCGTGCTAACGGTATTCGAATGAACGTTTGGACGGGAGGCGATGGTCCTACTTTGGTTCTGCTGCATGGGTATCCACAAACAGGGCAGATGTGGCATAAGGTGTCGTCACATTTGATGAAGAACTTTAATTTAATTATTCCTGACTTGAGAGGGTACGGAGACTCAGAGAAGGCACGTTCTGGATTTGACAAAAAAACGATGTCCAAAGATATCGCCTGTTTGGCCACTGAACTAGGGCATGAAAAATTTTATGTTATGGGTCATGACCGAGGTGCTCGAGTTGCGCATCGTTTGGCATTTGATTTCTCAGACCGAGTTGAAAAACTAGTGGTCTTGGATATCGTTCCGACCCACACAGTTTTCAGCCAGATGGGGCGAGAGCTAGCGGCTGCCTACTGGCATTGGTTTTATTTTCAAGCGCCAGATCTTCCGGAAATTATGATCAGAAACAGTGCTGAGCCGTTTCTTCAGTCGATGTTCCTCTCGCTCAGTTGGCGCCCAGATGCGATCGATGATGCGTTATTCGCTGAGTACTTAAGAGCATTTACTTTGCCTGGAACCATTCGTTGTGGGTTAGAGGATTATCGAGCAGCAGCAACGATCGATTATGAGGATGATGAAAAAGATCTAGGAACTAAACTCTCTTGTCCGGTCTATACCATATGGGGTCAGTTTGGCAAGATGGACTCTTTGTTTAATGTGGTGGATACCTGGAAAGAAAAAGCGGACAACGTCATTGGTAAATCTCTGCCGTGTGGTCATTTTATCCCGGAGGAGGCTCCCGAAGAGTTGCTCGAGGAGGTCGTGCCATTCTTTCTCGGCTAGCCTGTTGTGATTTGGAGTATGAATTAGACTTTAAATGAGGAAAGATATGAAGCGTAAATATTTTGTGATCGGCCTGCTGAGTCTTTTTCTTGGGTTGAGTTCTGGATTACACGCGGATGAACTCTCGCAGCCCCGAGCTGAAACCTTCACGGATATCGAGTCGAATAAGGATATGCTTGACCCACACAATCTGGGCCTGCTTGTGGAGCGGGGGGACGTGAAGGCGATGAATAATGTCGGATTGTTGTGGGCTACAGGTTACGAGGGGAAGCAAAGTTTTGAAGAGGCGGTGACGTGGTGGACGGCAGCGGCTAATCGGGGCTATCTCCTTGCTATGAACAATCTTGGCCTGGCATACGCCAATGGACAGGGAGTTGAAAGAGACATTAAACAGGCTTTTGATTGGTGGCTAAAGGCGGCAATAGGAGGTAATGCCTGGGCTATGAACTCTGTTGGTGATTGCTATGAAATTGGAGATGGTGTTACGCAAGATTATATTTTGGCAATGACTTGGTATAAAACTGCAGCAGATGCGGGAGACCCACTCGCTCATTATAATGTTGGGGCACTTTATCAATCTGGCCTAGGCTTAGATCAAAGTTTTGAATCCGCACACGAATGGTTCTTGTTGGGTTCTGAGTTGGGCGACCCCTACTCAATGTTGTCTTTGGGTGGATTGTATCGAGACGGCTCGGGGACTAAGAAAGATCTTGTTGAAGCGCTGGCGTGGTATCAGGTTTCGAGCCTGATGTTGGACCCGCAAGACCAGGATAGTCTTGGGTTTTCTGAGCGGGAAGCTCGCTCGATCGTGAGCCAATTAACGGATGCTCAACGACAGGAAGCCATCGGTCGTTTGGATGTCCTGAAAAAATTTACAGCACCTCAAGAGCCTCAGAAAAGCCTGGATGAAGGCGAGTCGCGTATCTAGTGTTAAGAAAAGATAACATCTTGTGACATCAGTCAGATATCGACGGCTTGGTGCTTGGTTATTGACGGGCTTGTCTGTTATCGGATGCGCTATATCGAGCGCGGTGGCGGCAGAGGAGACGACGTCCCAAATTCCGGGTGTCTACAGTAATTATCCTTCCGATGGCGGGCGAGATCTGAGTCAAACATTGGGCCAAACGGAACATATACCTACCGATAGGCTTGTGTCGGATCTCCTTGCCGCGCTTGATCAAATCACCAAATATCGGATACCTGAGACACATCCTCTAATAAGAAAGGTTCCGGGCTCTTTGGTGCAGCAATATGCTTGCCAGAAGCCATGCGGCGCCCTTGCGGTTTATCGGGCGGGGGAAGGTGTTTATCTTGATGAATCGATGGAGCCTGAGACGAATGTCTTCGCACGTTCAGTGTTATTACATGAACTTGTTCACTATGTGCAGGATATGAACAAAGAGCTGGTAGACGTTAGGGAGTGTGAACGTTGGTACCGACGTGAGCAGGAGGCTTATGCGCTTCAGAAACGTTTCTTAGAAATTGTTGGTAGCCAAATAAGAGTGGCTTACTCTCAGGGTCAGGCCTGCGATTCCGATACGGGCGAATAGTTTGTTGTGCGCTTGCTTGCCAGCAAGCTCGGCGACATAGCGTTGTTCAACGATTAGAAATCGTCAACATTTACTCGTTATGCACCTTATCCTGCTTGTCGTCAGTTTTTTCGGGAAGGACTTTTCGTTAAAATAACTCTTTTTGAATCTTGGGATACATCCATATGCTCAATAAGCTGCTGACACCATTTACGCTTTCGGTTCCTGATGAGGTTTTAACTGACTTGAGGCGGCGATTGGAGAATACGCGCTGGCCAGATGAAATCCCCGATAACAATTGGGCCTACGGGACGGATTTGGGATATTTAAAAGACCTTTGTGCGTACTGGGCCAATGAATATGACTGGCGAACGCATGAGGGGGTCATCAATCGTTTTAAACAATACAAGGCCAGGGTGGCTGGTATTGACTTGCACTTCATATATGAAGAGGGGAAAGGGGAAAACCCCTTGCCATTGCTGCTGTCGCATGGTTGGCCAGGGTCTGTGTATGAGTTCCATAAGATATTGCCGATGCTTACTGACCCTCTGTCGCATGGCGGATCTGCGGCGGACTCCTTCACAGTTATTGCGCCGTCTTTACCCGGCTATACGTTCTCGTACCAACCAGGCCAAGCTCGTTTTTCAGTAGAGCAGATTGCAGATGCGTTTGCTGAGTTGATGACGAAAGTATTGGGCTTTGACTCTTTTGTTGCGCAAGGAGGAGATTGGGGTGGCTTTGTAACCTCCCGCATGGGTTTTGCCTATCCGGAATTGTTGAGAGCGATACACCTTAACTTTCTTGCTGTGCGCAGGGATTCAAGTATTGTCGAGAATCCGACTCCGGAAGAAGCTATTTTCCTCGCGCAACTGAATAAGTTTTTGAAAGATGAGACTGGTTATCAGTGGATTCAGGGGACGAAACCACAGACGCTGTCTTACGGCTTGACCGATTCCCCTGTCGGTTTGGCGGCTTGGTTGGTTGAGAAGTTTCATACCTGGACTGACCATCGGGGTGATCTAGATGGTTATTTTGGTCGTGACACAATGCTCACTGACATCATGCTTTACTGGATTACGGGCGCTATTGGTTCTTCGTTTTGGCCCTATTACGCCAGAATGCACAGCCCATGGCCTATTCCAATCGGAAAAACTGTTGATGTGCCTACCGGATATATCGAATTTCCAAAGGAAATCCTATCTCCGCCGCGTTCGGTAGCCGAGCTGTTTTATTCTAATATCCAAAGTTGGACTAAGTGCGATCAAGGGGGGCACTTCGCTGCCTTAGAGCAACCAGATCTGCTTGTGAAGGATATTCGTCAATTCTTTAAGCCTTTCCGATGAAAGATTGGGTATGCTAGGGGTTGCTTTCGCCGTGGATGCTGGGCGAAAAAACTGTGCTAGAGTCTTCGCAAATAAGACTGGTTAATAAGCGGCGGGTCCACTTTCGGGGGTTTGTGATTGTAGATTCCATCAAGACATTAAATCGATTCTGGGAGAAATAATGCAAAAGTTTAAATGGCTCGCGTACTTGCTGTCTTTTGTTATGACGGCAGTGATCAGCGGTTGCGGTGGAGGCGATTCGGAGGATGTGCAGTCTGCGGCTTCGGACGGACCCAAAGTGCAAAAAAAAGTATCTCTGAAAATGGCCAGCGCATTTCCTGGCTCTCTCGAATTGATCGGAAAGAATGGATTGCGCTTCTCAGAAACCATCAAGGAAGTCTCTGCTGGTTCTTTAGAGGTGAAGTTTTTTGAACCTGGTGCCCTCGTCCCTGCGTTGGAGGCCATTCCTGCGGCTTCTAAAGGCTCCGTCGATGTGGCTTGGTCAACCTCCGGTTTTTATGCGGGCAATGATTTAGCGTTTAGTTTTTTCACATCGGTTCCCTTTGGCGCTTCAGCCGATGAGCTTTTGGCGTGGCTTCAATACGGCGGTGGTAATGAACTCGCAGATGAGATGTACGCCGAGCATAATATAAGGGCGGTGCCCTGTTTTATTACACCACCAGAAGCGTCAGGGTGGTTCAGGAAAGAAATCAACTCTGTTGATGATCTCAAGGGCATGAAGATGCGCTTCTTTGGTTTGGGCGCCAAAGTGATGGATAAGTTAGGTGTCGCGACTCAGCTGCTTGCGGGTGGAGATATTTTTCAAGCCCTACAATTAGGCACCATTGACGCTACGGAGTTTTCGGTGCCGTCGGTCGATGAGAGTGCGAGTTTTTACCAAGTCGCTAAACATTATTATTTTCCTGGTTGGCATCAGGCGACAGCACTGGGACACTTGTTCTTTAATATCGATGTCTGGAATTCATTGTCTAGCCATCATCAAAAACTTGTGGAAGTCACCTGTGGTTATATTTTGAAAGAAATGATTGCAGAGGGTGAGGCTACTCAGGCGCCGGCCATGCGACGCATGATGGAAAAACATGACGTCAAAATACATTACTGGTCAGACGAGATTCTTAATGCGTATCGTACTGCTTGGAATGAGGTGGTTTTGGAGGAGTCTGCAAAAAATCCTAATTTCAAAAAAGTTCATGATTCCTATACGAAGTTCCGAGAGGATTACAAGCTTTGGGGTGATAATGGATATTTAAGATAGGTGGGCTCGAAGGGTTTTCATTTTGTAGTATGAAACCGCCACTTGGTCGAGAGGCTGAGTCATGGTAGTGTCGCACAAAGAGTATAGAATGATTTTAGTACGGTTAGGTCTCAAGTGAATTGTTTGCTGTGAGTTAGTTTCGATTCAAATAGGCCTAAAAGACAAAGTTAAAAAGCACTCAAAAGTGCATGGGGGAGATTATGGTTAAATTTAAAGCTGGTCTGGCTGCGGCTTGTGTTGGATTGTTTATTTTGACAGGTTGCGGTGGGGGAGATGACGTCGCGACGACCGCAGCTGTTGACGCGGGATCGGGCGCTCCGGTTGAAACAGTTAAGTTAAAAATGGCCAGCGCGTTTGCGGCGTCCTTGCCACTTCTTGGTGATGGTGCTGTCGAGTGGACCGAAACCGTTAAGGTGTTGTCCGGTGGGTCTTTAGACATCAAATTTTATGAGCCTAATGCGTTAGTGCCAGGGTTAGAGGCTATCCCAGCGGCATCTAAAGGCTCCGTCGAAATGGCTTGGGCTAGTTCTGGGTATTACGCAGGTTTCAATAATGTCTTCAGCATGTTTACCGCGGTGCCTTTTGGCCCGAATGCTACCGAGTTTTTAGCTTGGTATTACTACGGTGATGGTTCCAAGTTCGCTGATGAGTTGTACGGCGCACATAACATTAAGTATCTTCCGTGCCATATGATTCCACCTGAGGCGTCCGGTTGGTTCAAGAAAGAGATCAATAGCGTTGACGATCTAAAGGGTTTAAAGATGCGCTTCTTCGGTTTGGGTGCGAAGGTTATGGATAAAATGGGCGTATCTACGCAGCTCTTAGCTGGTGGTGAAATCTTCCAAGCTTTGCAAATGGGAACTATCGACGCGACAGAGTTCTCGATGCCATCCATTGACCAAAGTTCGGGCATGTATCAAGTGGCGAAGCACTACTATTTTCCTGGTTGGCATCAGCCTTCCTCGTTCAATGGGGTTTTCATTAATATCGATATTTGGAATAGTCTTTCCGCACATCACCAGAAGGTGATAGAAGTGGCTTGTGGCGATAAAATTAGAGACGGTCTCGCCCAGGGCGACTTTGCGCAACCAGCTGTGCTCGCCAAATTGGTAGAGGAGCATGGCGTTAAAATTCACTATTGGAAACCTGAGATTCTAGCGGCCTTTAAGAGTGCTTGGGATGAGGTGGCAGCAGAGGAAATGGCGATTAATCCGGAATTCAAGCGAGTGTATGAAAATTACATGGCATTTCGTGAGGAGTTTGCTGTTTGGCGAGATAATGGTTACCTTAAGTAAAGTCGCGCTGACGGCTTAATATTACGGGCGGGCTCATGCCCGCTCTTTTTATATGGTTTTTTATGGTGTGTGGTGATTATGGAATCAATGCTTAATGTGAGTGACCGGATTGACAGATTGCTTGATCGCGTCTCAGGCGCTGTCGGTTGGTTATTTATAGTAACAATGCTTGTCATTGCCTTCGATGTTCTGACACGAAAAATCGGGTATCAAATGCCCGGGATGGGGTCGACCAGATTGCAAGAAGTAGAGTGGCATCTGCATACAGCTTTATTTGCATTCTGGCTTGGGGCGGCATATATCCATAATTCGCACGTCAGAATTGATATTGCTTTTATCAATGCCAAACCACGAACAATCGTTTTTGCAGAACTCATTGGTTGTTTGGTTTTTGCGATCCCATATTGTTTGCTTGCGCTATATTTTAGCTTCGACTTCACGTGGGAAGCGTGGGTTGTTGGTGAGGCATCGGCATCCTCAAATGGCTTAGCTTTCAGATGGATCCCTAAGGGCTGCATGACCGCTGGATTACTTCTATTATTTGCGGGTGTGATCTCGGTTTCTATGCGTTCAGTCGTCTATTTATTTGGTGATCCAAGTCTTAGGAGGCGAGCAACGCCGCCAGTGATTGCGGATAAAGTGGAGGCCTTGTCATGAGCTGGATTACCCATCACGTTTCACTATTTTTGTTTCTTGTTTTGGCGATATCACTCTTTTGTGGATTTCCGGTTGCGTTTGTCCTCGGTGGCATCGCTATTCTGTTCGGCGGCATCGGTATGGCACTTGATATCTTTCAACCGATACAATTTTTCAATTTGATGCCTCGTGTCTGGGGATCCGCTGCTGCGAATCCCATTATCGTTGCCGTTCCTATGTTTATTTTTATGGGGACCATGCTCGAACGGAGTGGTGTGGCGAAGGATCTATTGCAGACCCTTCAAATTGTTACTCGACGTATACCAGGGGGCTTGGCGATGTCCGTCACGTTGATGGGTACGATCATGGCGGCAACAACTGGAATCGTGGGAGCCTCCGTTGTGATGTTGACGATGATCGCATTGCCGTCAATGATGGAACGGGGTTACTCTAAGGAGCTTGCAGTGGGCACGATAGCGTCTGCGGGCACTCTTGGTATTTTGATTCCGCCTTCCATTATGTTGGTGATTATGGGAGATCTTTTATCTGTCTCGGTTGGCGCGTTGTTCGCGGCGTCAATTTTGCCAGGAATGCTGCTGGCAGGACTCTACCTCCTCTATATTGGCATCACGAGTTATAGGAATCCCGATCGGGCGCCTCCGCTGCCAGATGATATCGGGCCGAGTTCCAACGCAGAGCTAATGCTGCTGGTGATTAAGAGTTTCTTCCCGCCTGTTTTGCTTATCACGTTAGTTTTGGGATCTATTTTTGGTGGATTTGCAACGCCAACGGAGGCTGCAGGTGTAGGTTGTCTTGGGGCAATATTCCTCGCGTGGACGAATAAAAAACTCAGCATGAAGACGCTTCGAGATGTGATTCGCCTTGCTGGCTTAACTAATGGCATGGTGTTCTTCATATTTTTTGGTGCGACGTTGTTCAGTTACGTGTTTAGAGCACTTGGCGGAGACGATCTGATTCTCGAATTATTAGGTGTCATCGGTATTGATACAGGATGGGAAATTCTTACATTTATGTTGGTGCTTACCTTTTTGCTCGGATTCTTTTTTGATTGGATTGAAATCACATTGATCGTGCTGCCTGTGTTTGCACCTCTACTTCAGAGTGTCGATTTTGGGCCACACATCGGGGATGGTGGACCGATCGTATTCCTTACTTGGTTTGTGGTGATGCTCTCAGTTAATCTGCAAACATCATTCTTGACGCCGCCATTTGGATTCACACTGTTTTACATGAAAGGTACCGTGCCACCATCGATTACTATGGCTCATATTTATCGAGGAATAATTCCCTTCGTGCTGCTTCAGTTGACGGGACTCGGATTGATTATTGCGTTTCCGCAGATAGTGCTTTGGTTGCCGAGGGCAGCTGGATTCTTAATGTAGTCTAGTGCGGGAGCTAAATAGCTCCCGCCGTGCTCCACTATGTCCTTATTGAAAGGTTCAAGAGATGATCATGTTTCGATTAGTTTTAGTCCTCTCTTGTTGTCTTCCTTGTGTGGTTTTGGCGCAAGACGTCGTTATCGGTGCTGGATTTGATCCGGACGGCGGTGGTGGAATGGTTCTGGAGTATCACAAAGGCGGAGAGTTTTCTGGCGAGGCAAAGAACTGGCCTTGGGCGGCAGCGATTAGGGCTGATGCTGACAGTGATCTTTGGGTTGGGGCTGGAGTTCATAGACAGTTTAACTTGTCGAGCCGACTGTTTATAGAAGCCAGTTTTATGCCCGGATACTACAATCCTGAAGATACAGACCTTGGTGGCAACATTCATTTTCGCACACTAGCTGGGCTTGGTTTGCGACTGGGGGGTGATTCCGCGTTATCAGTTAGCGTTGATCATTTGTCTAATGGTGGTTTGACAAGCAGTAACCCCGGGTCTGAGTTAGTTTCGGTTCGCTACATTTATACCTATTAGTTAGGTCAACCACCTTATTTGCTTCGCTTCAAACTAGACTTTCTTAGATGAAGAAGAGATGTCCGAAAAAGAGTTTGTTTAAATTCGGTATGGCTATCAAATAGAGTGCAGCAATAATTAAATGGATATCAGGTGAATATTAAACACATTGTCATCATCGGGGCAGGCACCATGGGCACGGACCTGTCTGTCAAATTGGCAGCTTCCGGCGCTCGTGTGACTATTGTCGGTCGATCCGGAGGGCGGGCAGACACATTTGATACTCGCGCGCTCAGCGCGGCTCGAGATCTAGATGTCGCATTAGATCAATTGAAACTGCAGTTGTTGTCGGATTTAACGTCGGTTGATTGGTCATCAGTGGACCTCATTATTGAGAACGTCAATGAAGACTTGGTACTCAAGCAGCGTGTTTTCGAGCAGGTGGTCGCTATGGCGAACGCAGATACCATTATCACGAGTAATTCATCGACGTTCGGGATATCCTTAATTTCAAGTGGGTTGAGTCCTCAAAGTCGCTTTTTCGGATTGCATTTTTTTATGCCGGCACATTTAGTACCGTTAGTCGAGATTGTCACCTCGGATAAATCGGACTTGCAGATAGCGGAAAAAATAAAACTGTATTTAACTTCTCTAGGTTTCGTTCCCGTTATCGTGCGCAAGGATGTTCCCGGGTTTTTAGCGAATCGTATTCAAGCCGCGATGATGAGAGAGGTGTGGAACATATTAGAGCGGGGAATCGCGACCCCCGAAGATGTTGATAAGGCTGTGAAATACGGGTTTGGATGTCGTTTCCTTGCAGCTGGTCCGGTTATGCAAAAGGAAATGTCGGGATTAGACATCACGTACTCAGCGAGTAAAAATGTGTTTCCAGACTTGAGTAATGAGGACGAGCCACCGTCGATTCTCAGTGATAAAGTTAAAAGAGGTGAGACGGGGATGAAAGCAGAGGTGGGGTTTTGGACTTGGGACCAGGAATCGATACGTAAGGCTCGAGACCTATACGTGATCAAACTCAAAGCCGCAATCAAAGTGCTGACGGATAGCTGAACCCGTCTTCCTGATTGTAAGACAACAGTTCATTTTTTAGACAATGCTAAAATAACGAACCCAGTGAGCATTCTTATTCAATCAACTCAAGCGAAAACCAGACCAAATACTGATGAGTGACGACCACGGCATAAAGGAACTACGACAAATTTTGAGAGAGTCTAAGACTATTGCAATCGTTGGGCTGTCAGCAAACTGGTACCGGCCAAGTTATTTTGCCGCCAAATACCTGCAAGAGCACGGTTACAAGATTATTCCTGTAAACCCTACATATGAGGGGCAGGAGCTTCTGGGTGAACGATGTTATGGCTCGCTTGAGGATATTAAAGAGCCGGTTGATATGGTGGATTGCTTTAGAAAAAGTGAAGATATTGAGCCAATTGCCTTACAGGCGGTGACTATCGGAGCGAAAGTCCTTTGGCTGCAGATTGGCGTGAAAAATGATGCGGCTAGCCGCATCGCCGAAATGGCGGGGATCACCTATGTACATGATCGTTGTGTCAAGATTGAGCACGGTAGATTATTTGGAGGTTTAAACTGGGTTGGTGTTAATACCAAGGTGATCTCCTCTAAGCGACCTAGATGGTTACCCTAAAAAATGAGGAAGATTAAATAATGGCAGACCGAGAGTATGGGGTTGGAACCCTTTGTTTGCATGCAGGCCAAATCCCAGATGCGGTAACTGGATCAAGAGCCGCCCCGATATATCAAACCACTTCTTACGTTTTTGATTCGGCGGAGCACGCGGCTAGCCTGTTTAATTTGCAAACATTTGGGAATGTTTATTCCAGGTTGTCCAATCCAACAGTTTCGGTTCTCGAAGAACGTGTGGCCGCACTCGAAGGTGGAAGGGCCGCACTTGCGGTGAGCTCTGGTCAGGCAGCGCAAATGTGTGCGATTCTGACGTTACTTGGTGAGGGGGACGAGTTGCTCTCGTCGAGCGCTTTATACGGTGGAACGTATTCGCAATTTGATGTTACGTTTAGACGATTTGGGATCAATACGGTTTTTGTTGACCCCAACGATCCTCAAAATTTTAAGGCGGCGATTACACCAAAAACTAAAGCGATTTATGCGGAGACGATGGGGAACCCCCAGGTCAACGTTCTTGATATTAGTGCGGTGGCAGATATCGCACACGAGGCTGGAATACCTTTAGTGATTGACAATACATTTGCGTCGCCTTACCTGTGCCAACCGATCAAGCATGGAGCAGATATTGTGGTGCAATCTGCCACTAAATTTATTGGGGGTCATGGCACGACAATGGGTGGCGTGATTGTTGAGTCTGGAAAGTTTCCTTGGGATAACGGTAATTTTCCCTCCATGACAGAGGCATCTAAGGGATACCATGGTGTTCGTTTCTTTGAGACCTTTGGCGATTTTGGATTTACGATGAAGGCTCGAATGGAAACTTTAAGAACGCTTGGCCCCTCTTTGTCACCTATGAGCGCGTGGCTTCTTTTGCAGGGTCTAGAGACCCTGCATGTGCGTATGGATCGTCACGTTTCCAATGCTCTTAAAGTGGCAAACTTTCTTGAGTCTCATGATTGTGTTTCTTGGGTTAATTTCCCTGGTTTGGCTTCGAGTCCGTATGCATCACTTGGTAAAAAATATATGCCCAAAGGTTGTGGGTCGATTATGACGTTTGGCATTAAAGGCGGACTTAAGGCCGGTGAACAGTTCATTGAAGCGCTTGAGTTTTTCTCTCATCTGGCCAATGTGGGCGATGCAAAGTCGCTTGTGATCCATCCCGCCTCAACGACACACAGGCAGCTGTCTGACGAAGATCAGCTGAAAGCGGGTATATCTCCAGACATGATTCGTCTATCGGTCGGCATTGAAGATATAGATGATATTCTGTGGGATCTTGATCAAGCGTTAAGCAAATCGCTATCTGCCTCTTGATTTTCGAGCACGTTAGCAATCCAGTTATGGGATTAAGCTAATGGGTTCCTATTTGCTCTGAGTTTCATTTATGTCTCTGTTTATAGCATCTTTGCTTGTCACTTTGGCGGTTCAAATTCAGGCTTCTTTAGTCGTTTTTACCCCGCCAATCTTAGCGCCTGTGGCCCAAGTGGATGTTGGCGTGAGTGCGGCATCAGTAGGTCTTGTAACGGCTCTAATTTATTTGTCATCAGTCCCGTCCGCGCTATTTTCCGGGGTATTAATTAGCCGTCTTGGTGCCATTCGTGTGAGTCAACTGTGTGTGCTTTTTGCATCTCTGGGAATCGCATTAATGGCAACGGGCGATGTTTTAATCATTGCATTGGGCGCTCTTGTTGTTGGTTTGGGTTATGGCGCGGTAACGCCTTCGTCATCAACGGTAATTGCTGACCAAGCTCCGAATAATATGCGCTCCTTGATTTTTTCAATCAAGCAGTCAGGAGTCCCAATCGGCGGGGCGATTGCGGGAGCTCTCGTGCCTTATTTAATGTATCGATTTGGTTGGAGACAGACAACGATCATTATTAGTTTAATCGGTTTGGCGGTCATCTTGTTCGCGCAACTCATTCAGAAAAAAGTCGATCGCCCATCCCTTAATGCCTTACGTGATAGAAAAAAATTAAGTTTGCTAGAGCCGTTACGTCTTGTGTTCGCACATTCCAAGTTAAGAGAGCTGGCTATATCGTCTTTCGCCTTCTCTGGTATGCAGATGAGCTTGGCTTCCTATCTAGTGGTTATGTTAACGGAGAGGGCGCTGCTTACAGTGTCTGTTGCCGGATCTGCGCTCTCAATTGCGATGATCGCTGGTATTTTTGGACGTTTGTGTTGGGGGGGGCTTGCTGATTATGGGATCTCTCCGCGTTCGGTATTGGGTTTGCTTGGACTGTTAATGGGTGTGTCAGCAGGCGCTATGTGCTTCGTTCACGCATCGTTCCCGATAACGTTTATTTATATTTTTTCTTTTTTCTTTGGCGCCTCTGCTGTTGGATGGAATGGGGTTTATTTGGCTGAAGTTGCTCGAATTGCTCCAATGGGTCAAGCTGGAACAGCAACTGGGGCGTCCCTTGCAATGACCTACTCGGGGGTTGTTTTGTTGCCGACGTTATTTTGGTTCATCCATTCAGTTACAGAGAGTTATGTGTGGGGCTTCTTAGCCTTAGGTGTTGTTACTGTGTGGCGTGGTTTATTGTTTTTGCGGCCAATCGAGTCAAAATAGACGCAATTAAAAACTGATTTAGTTAATGAACAATTCAATAGCTGCAGCAAATTTTTTCGGCTGTACGTGATGCATCATGTGAGAGGATTCAGTAATGGTCCTCTCGCTTAGGTTTTGGTAGTTTGATCGATATTCATCGATTGTTGCATAATCATCTTTCATGAAGCGACGAAGCCAGCCACTATCGCTGTGTAGCCAAAGTGTTGGGCAGGCAATGCGCTTCCAAAAAAAAGACGCCTCGACTGACCGATAGAGTATTGGGTTAGTCATCTTATGCTTAGGGTCTGCTCGAAGCTTGAATTCGCCATCGGGTTGTTGTGCAGACCAGTGCTCCGCTAGAAACAGTGCTCGGGCCTCTGTTAGCTCGGGGGTGTTCTTGATGAGCCTTTGAGCTACCTCTCCGAGCGAGCTGTAAGGCTTCAGAGAGGGATTTTTATCCTTTTGTTCAAGCCATCTTTTGAGTCGATTCGGGGCTTCACTCGCATCCCTAGGGGGCATGCCAAAACCTTCGGCTAAGATGAGCTTTTGGACTTTTTCCGGATACACGCCTGTGTATAAACCGGCAATGTTTCCGCCCATGCTATGTCCAACAAGACTAATTTCCACATCAGGTGAAATGATGTTGATTATCGCCGATAGGTCGGCAACGTAATCTGGGAACCAATAACCTTGTGGGGCCCAATCGCTGAGGCCAAAACCTCTCCAATCTGGGGCGATGACGTACCAGTCTTTATCGAGTTCATCTACTGTAAATTGAAAGGAGGCGGACATGTCCATCCATCCGTGCATTAGATACAGGTGTTTAGATTTTGGATTACCCCAAGTTCTAATGTGAATTTGCAGTCCGTTTATATCTAAAAATTGGCTTTTTGATGCTGAGTGCAATGGTCTGCCTTGTTTAGTGATGAATATTCAAAAGGATGATTTTCAATCATTGGATATCGTACCGATACACATCGTACAATAATGGCATGACCATTTCTCAATTTGTACATTTACGAACACACAGTGAATACTCGATTACTCAAGGTATGGTTCGTATACCTGAGTTATGCGACCGTGCTCTTGAGTATGGTATGCCTTCGGTCGGGCTTACAGACCTTGATAACTTATTTGGGGTCGTTAAGTTTTATCGTGCGGCTCGGAAACGGGGCCTCAAACCAATAGTAGGTTGTGATGTGACGGTGCTGACGGCGACCGGTAAAGCCCCTGTGCGCTTATTACTTTTGGTTCAGAATGCTGAGGGATATTTGAGGTTGAGTCGCTGGTTAACACGTGCTTATGTTGGCATTGATAGGGGTGCTCGGGTTGCTATTCATAGTGAGTGGATTAAAGCCGAAGGTTCGAATGGTCTCATTGCCCTATCGGGTTGGAGGCAGGGAGATGTTGAGCGGTCACTCATGAACGGTGACGTTCCTGAAGCCACCGAAAAGCTTAAGCATTGGGGCGCTTTGTTTGATGGGCGTTTTTATCTCGAAATACAGAGATCAAATGGCGACATTAGAGGCTCTCTGGAAACGGCTGTGTTGCGGCTCGCAAAGCAAGAAAAAATTCCAGTTGTGGCTACTCATCCCGTGGAGTTTTTGGAGCAAACAGAATTTATGGCTCATGAGGCCCGCTATTGTATTGCGGAGGGACTTTTGCTTGCCGACCAGAATAGATCGAGACCCTTTAATGAGGAACAGTATTTCAAATCGAAAGTGCAGATGTGCGAGCTCTTTTCGGATTTGCCAGGGGCAATTGAAAATTCCTTAGAAATTGCTCAGCGATGTTCTTTGGAGCTTGATTTAGGCAATCCTCAGCTGCCAAATTTCCCTACCCCTTCTGGTGTGTCACTAGAGCAGTTCTTAGAGCAGCAAGCCACTGATGGGCTCGACAAGCGAATGAGGCGTATTCGTCGCGGCGACATTGAGGAGGCGGTTATTTCCCAAGCGTATCGAGATAGATTGAAGTTTGAGATTGATACGATTGTAAATATGGGGTTCGCAGGCTATTTCTTGATCGTCGCTGACTTCATTAGTTGGGCGAAGAATAATGATGTGCCCGTTGGCCCCGGTCGAGGATCGGGCGCGGGTTCCCTGGTCGCCTTCTCCCTCGGCATTACTGATTTAGATCCCATTCAGTATAACCTGCTCTTTGAGCGCTTCTTGAATCCAGAGCGGGTCTCAATGCCGGATTTTGATATCGATTTTTGTCAAGATGGACGAGATCGTGTCATTGACTATGTACGCGAAAAATATGGGTCAGACTCGGTGTCGCAAATTGTGACGTTCGGAACAATGGCAGCAAAGGCTGTTGTGAGAGACGTGGCTCGAGTTATGGAGTGGGGTTATGGCCGGGCTGACGAACTTGCAAAGTTAATCCCATTTCAGCCAGGGCAGCTCATTACGTTAGATCTTGCAAGGGAAATGGAGCCTCGTTTTAAAGAAAGAGAGGACTCGGATGAGGAGACTCGAGAGCTTCTTGCGTTAGCGAGGCAATTGGAGGGCATCACTAGAAACGTTGGCATGCACGCTGGAGGCGTTTTGATTGCGCCTTCAGCTCTTAGCGACTTCTGCCCCTTGTACTCTGCTGATGGTTCTCATAGTGTTGTTTCTCAGCTGGACAAGGATGATGTTGAGCATATCGGTCTTGTTAAGTTTGATTTTCTTGGTCTAACTACGCTAACGGTTATTGATTGGACCTTAAAATTTATTAGGCGATTAGATCCTGACAAGATTATTGATCTTGCCGAAATACCGCTTGATGACCTATCGACGTATCGTATTTTTTCGAGTGGAAATAGTGCTGCTGTTTTCCAGTTTGAATCTCGAGGGATGAGGGATTTAATTGAAAGGGCGCAGCCAGATCGCTTTGAGGATATTGTTGCCTTAGTGGCTCTCTTTAGGCCAGGACCGATGGATTTGATTCCTGATTTCGTCGAGAGAAAACATGGCCGTCAACGGGTTAATTTCCCCGATGAGCGAGTCAAAACTATCTTGGAGGAGACCTATGGAATTATGGTTTACCAAGAGCAGGTTATGCAAATGGCGCAAATTATTGGGGGATATTCTCTCGGCGGCGCTGATCTTTTGCGTCGAGCCATGGGTAAGAAAAAACCAGAAGAAATGGCGCAACATCGTCAATTGTTTTTGGAAGGGTCGAAGAAGAATGGATTGAGTGAAGCTAAGTCAAATGAAATTTTTGATTTGATGGAAAAGTTTGCCGGATATGGGTTTAATAAATCGCATGCGGCGGCGTATGCGTTAATCGCGTATCAAACGGCTTGGTTTAAATGTCACTATATTTCCGCATTTATGGCGGCGAATATGTCCGCTTCGATGGACGATACGGACCGAATCCAACATTTGTTTGGAGACTGTATTAAAAACAAGTTAACACTTTTGCCGCCAGATATTCATGAGTCGGAGTATCGGTTCGTGCCGGTATCAGACACGCAGATACGGTACGGGCTAGGCGGGATTAGGGGGACAGGAGAGGCGGCTATTGAGCATATCCTTCATGTTCGAGCAAGCGGTGCATTTGAAAGCTTCTTTGATTTTTGTTGTCGCGTGGATAGACGAATCGTTAATAAGCGCAGTGTTGAGTCGTTAATAAGATCTGGTGCGTTTGATAGCTTGGATGCCAATCGATCCAGGTTGCTGGCTTCAGTGCACTCTGCCATAGCAGCAGCCGAGCAACAAGATCGAGATCTTTCTCAGGGAAGTTTGTTTGATGATGACGTTGTTTCAGTGTTTGAGGCGGCAATGACTGAGGCGCGCCCTTGGGCCGATTATGAGCAACTTCAGAACGAGAAAGTGGCTCTAGGTTTTTATTACAGCGGTCATCCCTTTAAGAGTTTTGAGCAAGAATTATCGTTAGTCGTGTCCAGCCGCCTTAATGCGATTTCTGTTCCTGCTCCAGGGGATGGTGTCCGTCAAATGCTGCTCGCTGGAGTTGTTGATTCGACTCGTATACAAAAGACCAACAATGGAAGAATGATGATCGTAACGATTTCGGATGGTTATGGTTCTGAAGAAGTGGTGCTTTATGATGAGTTCTTGGATCGATTCAGGGATCTTGTGAAAGAAGATGCAATCGTCGTTTTTGAGGCGAAGATTCGTTCCTATCGTCGAGGATCGGAGTTGAATGAAGCGTCTATTGTTTCTCGAATTGCGGCAGAAAATGTTTTTAGTTTGGCGGCTGTAAGAGAGCGGTTTGGTAAGACTCTGAAGTTGCGTATGGATCGCGGGGCTGACGCGAAGCAACTTAAAACGATTCTCGCTCAGTATCGTGACGGTCCGATTCCGGTGAAAGTCTTGTATCAAGGGCCGAGTGGCGAGGCTGAGATTGACCTGGGAGATGAATGGCGTGTTCGCCCAGAAGACTCATTGTTTAGTGAGTTGAGTGAATGGCTGAGCCCAGAGGCTGTCAGTCTTACGTATTAGAGCGCTTCAGCTTATTTAACCCGCATGCCCGGGACTGCGCCTGACTCTGGGGAAATTAGAAAAATCCCTGAATCTTCGCCGCTGGCTGCTAGGACCATGCCTTGCGATTCCCCGAAACGCATTTTCCTTGCCTTTAGATTTGCAACCACAACGACAAGCTTTTGCTTAAGGTCTTCTGGATTGTAGGCTGACTTGATTCCCGCGAGCACTTGTCGTTGCTCTGTGCCAAGGTCAATTTGTAGACGTACTAATTTATCTGAGCCCTCAACGTGTTCGGCTTCGAGAATTCTGCCGATTCGGAGATCTATGTTGTTAAATGCATCAATTGTGATTTCATTGGGGCCTTCAGTTTCGGCTTCTTTTGTGTTTTTATCGGTCATTTTGTTTTTGTCTTTCTTTGCTGGCTGAGATCTGGCGTCAACAGGCTCTTGAACGTTTAGGGCTATTAGTTTGTCAATCAACTTGGGGTCGACGCGACCCATTAAATGGCTGTAAGCATTGATCTGGTGTTTTGGAGGAAGGCTCTTCTCACTATCGGACCATTGAAGCTCCTTGATGTTAAGAAATTCTTCGACTGCAGTTGCGACTTTCGGTAGCGCAGGCTTCAGGTGCACGGTGAGTATTTTGAATAAATTAATGGCTACTGAGCATACCTCTTGAAGCTTTTTGGAATTAGGTTCAGATTTGGCTAACTCCCAGGGTTTTTGGGTATCAATGTAACTATTTGCTCGGTCCGCCAGCGACATAATCTCTCTAATGGCCTTGCTGTATTCTCGCGCTTCATACGCATCAGAAACATTTTTCGATCGACTGAAAAAGTATTGCAATATCTCGTGCTCATCCAGCGATACATCGCTTAGGTGCCCATCAAAATTTTTGGTGAGGAAATTCGCTGCGCGGCTAGCAATATTGATGTACTTGCCGACTAAATCACTGTTAACGCGCGCCATGAAGTCAGTCAGATTAAGATCAATATCTTCCATGGAGGCGTTTAGCTTGGCCGCGTAATAATAACGGAGCCATTCCGGTTCAAGGCCGCTTTCCAAGAAGCTCCTCGCGGTAATAAATGTGCCGCGAGATTTAGACATTTTTTGTCCGTTTACGGTCAAGAACCCATGTGCATATATCTTCGTTGGAGTCCTGAACCCGGAGAATTCGAGCACGGCTGGGAAAAAAAGCGCATGGAAATAAAGAATATCTTTGCCGATGAAGTGTATGAGCTCTGTATCCCCTCCTGGCTTAAGGAAGTCACGGGTCAGACTTGTTTTATCTTCCGAATGGTGATTTGCAAGGTAGTTTAGAAAACTTCCAAAATATCCCACAGGAGCATCCAGCCAAACATAAAAGAATTTGGTTTGATTGGTTCCTGGTATCGGAAAGCCAAAGTACGGCGCGTCTCTAGAAATATCCCAGTCAGATAACTTACTTTGCCCAGCCTCCCCAAGCCATTCTTTCATTTTGTTTGCGGCTTCTGGCTGCAGTCTGTGTGCGTTTTGTGTGAACTCCCTTAAAAATTCTTCGCAGCGTGCATCTGAGAGTTTGAAAAATAGATGGGTAGATGTTTTACGATCTGGTTTGGCACCAGAAATAGTTGAATATGGGTCGATTAGTTCTGTAGGAGAATATGTCGTACCGCATACCTCACAAGAGTCTCCATATTGATCTGATGCGCTACATTTTGGGCAGGTTCCTTTGACATAACGGTCAGGGAGAAACATTTTTTTGATCGGGTCATAGAATTGTTCGACCTCTTTTTCGGCAATTAGACCGGCTTCGGTTAATGAATTGAATATTTTTTCGCAAAGCTCCTGATTCTCGGGTGAGTTGGTGGTGTAATAGTTGTCAAAGCGGATACCAAAGTCATTGAAGTCTAAAGAGTGTTCTTGATGCACTCTTTCTATCAATTGCTCGGGAGAGATGTTTTCTTGCTCTGCTCTCAGCATTACTGGAGTTCCGTGCGTATCGTCGGCGCATACGTAATGCACCTCGTGCCCAAACATCTTTTGTGCGCTAACCCAAATGTCTGTTTGAATATATTCGACTAAGTGACCAAGGTGAATGCTGCCATTCGCGTATGGGAGGGCTGATGTAACAAGTATTCTTCTGGTCATTTTTTATGTTCGTTACGATTCTTGGCCATTGACCCTAGGATTTTAGCAAACCAATCGGTAAAGGGCGTACAACAGCGCGTAGGTTTTAGTTAGAATGGGCATTACAGAAAGTGAGTGTAAATCATAATGATAACTAACGAAGCTATTAAAGAAGAAGTTCTAAAAATTCAAAACCCCGCTACGGGTGAGGTGATTGGTCAATGCGGCGAAAAAGTAGTCGTTGAAACTGATGAATTCCTGATTCAAATTACCCTCCTTGTGGGGTATCCCATGAAAAGTTTTGAGGCAAATCTCTCTCAACTTATAGTGAAAGAGTTGGGCAAGCTTGCTGGTGAGAAAAAGATAGAGGTTGTTTTGGAGTTAAGGATTGTTGCGCATGCTGCTCAGTCCGGATTGAAGTTGCTCCCCAATGTGCGCAACGTGATTGCGATTGCATCTGGTAAAGGCGGAGTTGGTAAATCGACGACCACAACGAATCTTGCCCTTGCTTTGTCTGCGGAAGGCGCTCGTGTCGGTGTTTTAGATGCCGACATTTACGGGCCCTCTCAGCACGTTATGTTGGGCCTTAAGGGTAAGCCTGAGTCTGCTGATGGTAAGACTATAACGCCAATGGAGTCTTATGGCGTGCAAGCTATGTCGATTGGCGCGCTTGTTGATGTTGATCAGCCGATGGTATGGCGAGGGCCTATGGTTTCTCAAGCGCTTGAGCAGTTGTTAAGAGACACAATGTGGTCCGATTTGGATTATTTATTGATTGATTTGCCACCTGGTACTGGGGATATTCAGTTGACCTTATCTCAAAAGGTACCGCTTACAGGAGTTGTTATTGTCACCACACCTCAGGATATTGCGTTGATTGATGCTAGGAAGGCGTTGAAGATGTTCGAAAAGGTTCACGTGCCGATATTGGGCATTATTGAGAATATGAGTGTTCACGTATGTTCTGAGTGCGGCCACATTGAGCATATATTTGGCCAAGGGGGAGGGGATGAGATGTCGAAAGACTATGATGTTGATGTGCTTGGCGCGTTGCCTCTAGACATAAAGATCCGACAAGCTTTGGACGCGGGGACTCCAACATTAATTTCTGATCCAGATGGACCTGCTAGTGAAATTTATAAAAAAATTGCTCGAGATATTGGACTCAAGCTCGCTAAAAGAAAGCGCGATTATAGCCAGACGTTCCCAAAAATCAGAGTGGATAACAATTAAAGGTTGGGAGTTTCGGTCGTGAAATAGATTGAAGCGAACTTACAGGATGGAGTGAGCAAATGAGTGTTAAGTCTGATCGATGGATTCGGCAAATGGCTGCCGAGAAGGGGATGATCGAACCCTTTGAGCCTGGACAAATAAAGTCTGTTAATGGAGAGCGGGTTGTTTCTTATGGAACCTCAAGCTATGGATACGATATTCGGTGTTCCAGTGAATTTAAGATTTTCACCAACATTAACTCGACAATTGTGGATCCTAAAAATTTTGATTCAGACTCTTTTGTTGATTTTCAAGGGGATGTTTGTATTATTCCGCCAAATTCATTTGCGCTTGCCCGGACTGTAGAATATTTCCGCATTCCGAGAGATGTTTTAACGATTTGTTTGGGCAAATCGACTTATGCGCGTTGTGGAATTATCGTCAATGTCACACCGTTTGAGCCTGAGTGGGAGGGTTTCGTGACCTTAGAGTTCTCGAATACCACTACTTTGCCGGCAAAGATTTATGCTAATGAAGGTGTGGCTCAAGTGATATTTTTTCAGGCAGATGCCGAAGACGTTTGCGAAATCTCCTATCGTGACCGCGGTGGAAAGTATCAGGGTCAGTCCGGAGTAACCTTGCCCAGGGTTTAACTCATTGTATATATTGTATTTTTTGTACAAAATTTGAAGATTTGCTGTGTTTGGTAATTTTTCTTGATTCTTGCTCGAGAGTGCCTATAATTCGGCTGTCAAATTACATACTCTAATCCAGAGCTGTCCTAATTGGTGTATAGCGCATGTGACTTGAAAAAGCCTTGATAGGAGTGAGGGCCTCTGTCCTCGCTGGTGAATCACTGTGGTTTATTTTTTGGGGAATGAGATGACCATACAAGCAGCGCTCAATCAGCAAGTTGAATTGGAAAGTTTATTTGATTCACATGAAGAGGTAAGTCTTGATGTCACGTGCGTCAATGAACTGTTAAGGGGTGGTTACGATCAACCTGTCCTGATCTTAGACCTTGATATTGTTCGTCAAAAATATCATCGGTTTCAGTCAGCAATGCCCGGCATCACACCGCACTACGCGGTTAAAGCCAATCCGGATATGCGGGTGCTCCGAGCGCTCAAATGCGAGGGGTGTCAATTTGAGATTGCATCGATAAAAGAGCTTGATTTGCTTTTGTCTATTGGCGTAGATGCTTCCACGATTCAGTACAGTAATCCAGTAAAGCCGAGCTCATTTATTCAGTATGCCGCGGCTAAAGGGGTGCGGTGGTTCGTTTTGGATAGCGAAGAAGAGCTCGTAAAGATTCATGCTCTTGTCCCAGATGCAAAGTTATATTTACGTTTCGATACGTCTAATATTGGCAGTGATTACCCGCTATCGGGTAAGTTTGGAGTTAAACCTCGAGATATAGATAGCATTTTAGATGCGGCAGTTGAGATGGGTGCTGACCTTTGTGGTCTGACCTTTCACGTAGGGTCTCAATGTCGGAATATTGAGAATTGGAAGCAAGCAATTGAAACCTCGAAGCTTATTTTTCAAAGCATGCAAGCCAAAGGTTTAAAACCTGAATTGTTGAATATCGGTGGCGGCTATCCGGTTCGTCTTACAAAGCCGATCCCATCCATTGAGTATATTGGTCGTGTCATTAAAGATGCGCTTGACGGCATTGGCGCTGAGGTTCGAGTTACCGCAGAGCCTGGGCGATACATGGTATCCGACGCAGCCTACTTTGTATGCCAAGTAATTGGAACGGCTACCAGGGGGGACGAGAGGTGGATGTATTTGGACGCTGGCATATTTGGTGGGCTCATGGAGTGCTCACAGGGTATTCAGTATCAGATTGAGGTCAATAACAAATCAGGTAATGAAGTCCTATGGTATGTGGCAGGGCCGAGTTGCGACTCAGTGGATGTGCTGAGTCGGGAGCAAATGTTACCCGCTACAACTATTGAGGGTGACCTATTGTATTTTCCTAATGCGGGGGCCTACACGACGGTGTATGCGAACGAGTTTAATGGATTTCCATTACCAAAGGTCCTCATAATTAACGAATAGGTACATTCCAACTCTTTGGGTTAGCGCGCAATCATTCGTTGGTAAGTGATGAATGAGTAGGACAAACCAGATGTTTCGTCATGATGTTGCGTGTTACCTAATTCTTGCCAGTTCGTGAAATCAACATCAGGGAAAGAGGTGTCTCCGGACACCTCTTTATGAATCAAAGTCATCTCGATGGTGCTGGCCAGCAGCAGAGCGAGCTTATAAATTTCAGCGCCACCAATGATGAACTTTTCTATGCCCTCTGGCGCCATGTGAATCGCCGCCTCGAGAGTCGAAGCAGTTTGGGCTCCCTTAAGGGGTAAGTTTGCTGATCGGGTAATCACGATATTGTGCCTGTTAGGAAGTGGTTTCCCTATTGAGTCCCAGGTCTTTCTTCCCATGATTACCGTGTTCCCGGTAGTTAACTGTTTGAAGCGCTTGAGGTCCGCTGACAGGTGCCACGGCAGTGTGCCGTTATTACCAATAGTTCTATTTTGAGCCTGAGCTACGATGATTGTGATGCCCATTGGATTCTCCTAACTATACTGCGACGGGAGCTTTGATCGGCGGATCCGGATCGTAGTCCTCAAGGTTAAAGTCTGCGTAACTAAAGTCAAAAATGTTTTTGATTGTTTTATTGATATTCATTTTTGGCAGTGTGCGAGGCGTGCGGGAAAGTTGTTCATTGGTTTGGTCTAAATGATTGATGTACAGGTGGCAATCACCAAAGGTGTGCACAAAGTCTCCCACTTGAAGGCCGCACACTTGAGCAACCATCATATTCAATAAAGCATACGACGCTATATTGAAGGGAACTCCAATAAAAAAGTCCGCGCTTCGTTGATAGAGTTGGCAGGATAGTTTTCCATCTGCAACATAAAACTGAAAAAAAGTATGGCAGGGTGCTAAAGCCATCTTATCTATATCCCCGACGTTCCAAGCCGAGACGATGAGACGACGTGAATTTGGATTTTCCTTGATGTCTTGAATGACTTTCGTGATTTGATCGATGTGGTTTCCGTTGGAGGTTGGCCATGATCGCCATTGGTGGCCATAGACCGGACCTAGATCCCCATGCTCGTCTGCCCATTCATCCCAAATGGTTACGCCGTTGTCTTTGAGGTACTTGATGTTGGTGTCGCCACTTAAGAACCAAAGTAATTCATGGATGATCGATTTTAGATGAACCTTTTTCGTGGTGAGCAGTGGAAAACCCTCGTTGAGGTCGAAGCGTAATTGTGCCCCAAACACGCTTAATGTTCCCGTGCCGGTTCGATCCCCTTTGGGGGTCCCGTTATCACGAATGTGTTTCATGAGGTCAAGGTATGATCGCATCGATGTTCCTTGTTATAGGTGCTTTAGCTACTTGATGTCCAGACGCTTAAGTTTATCAACTAATTTCCAAGCGAGCACTCATTTTCCTGATTCTTGGCAAGCAGGTGCTGTGTTAAACTCGAGATACATAATTTTTTTATTAATAACTGTGTTGAACTGACGATGGCTGGTAACACAATCGGAAAATTTTTCTGTGTGACATCTTTTGGAGAGAGTCATGGTCCCGCTATTGGGTGCGTCGTCGATGGATGTCCGCCTGGATTGAGTATTTGTGCGGAAGACATACAAAAAGAGCTGGATCGAAGAAGACCCGGCACTTCGCGTCATGTCACGCAAAGAAGAGAGCCGGACACTGTTGAGATTTTGTCTGGAGTTTTTGAGGGCCGTACAACTGGGGTTCCCATAGCGCTTCTTATCCGCAATATTGACCAGCGGTCTAAGGATTACGGGAATATAGCTGATCAGTTCCGTCCTGGCCATGCTGATTACACGTACTGGCAAAAATATGGAGAGCGTGATTTCAGAGGTGGTGGGCGATCGTCAGCTCGGGAGACCGCAGCCAGAGTCGCAGCTGGAGCAATTGCGAAAAAATGGTTGCGGGAGCGTTACGGCGTTGAGGTACGGGGATACATGTCTCAAATTGGTCCTGTAAAAATTAATTTTAAGACGTGGGATAGTGTGGACCAAAACCCATTTTTTTCGCCCGACCCAACAATTGTGCCCGAGCTGGAACAGCATATGGATCAATTGAGGAAATCCGGTGATTCTTGTGGTGCCAAGATAACTGTGGTGGCTACTGGTGTTCCGGTCGGTTGGGGGGAGCCGGTTTTCGATAAGCTCGATGCTGACCTTGCCGGCGCATTGATGGGAATCAATGCGGTAAAGGGGGTTGAGATTGGTGACGGGTTTGAGTCGGTGGTTCAAACGGGCACGACTCACAGTGATCAAATGACCCCGGACGGGTTTTTAAGTAACCATTCGGGTGGCGTGCTCGGTGGAATATCAACTGGTCAGGACGTGGTTGCTAGAATCGCAATAAAACCCACGTCTAGTATTCGGCTAGATCGCCAATCGATAGATAAAGGCGGCTCTTCCGTTACTGTGAATACTTACGGACGCCATGATCCTTGTGTGGGGATAAGGGCAACGCCTATCGCGGAAGCTATGGTTGCTTTGGTTCTTATTGATCATGCGTTAAGACATCGAGGTCAGAACGCAGATGTTGAAACGACTACGCCAAGACTATCTGCCCAAAATTGTGTAGTTGATTGACGTTTAAAGGTTTGGTCTCTAGCCTCTTGGCTCGACGCATCACTTCCACGCACTAAGGATGCTTGCGGTGCTTGATTGTCTATGACATCTTTGTTTGGTCGATTATCAAATTTTTACTTTTGGTACTTTGCTTTTGTAGGCGCCTTCGCGCCCTTCTTTTCTCTGTATCTTCAGAGGCGAGGGTTTGCCCCTCTTGAAATAGCAGTCTTGTTGGGGATCAGCCCTACGTTAAGGATTCTTGTTCCTTTCTTTTGGGCTTGGTTAGCAGATCATTGGGGCCACAAATACAAACTCCTTAGGATTCTCGCATTCATTAGTCCTGTACTTTTCGCGTTCATGATCGCGAAGGGGTCATTTTCTTCCGTCGCAGGTGTATTAATTATTTGGGGTTTACTTTGGTCAGGGATCCTCCCCATTGCTGAAGCTCTCTGTGTTGAGGCTTTGGGAGAGGAAATATCAATCTATGGGCGGGTTCGTGTTTGGGGCTCGATTGGGTTTATTTTGGTGGTTGTCAGTGGAGGCTACCTCTTTGAATGGTTAGATGTCCTTTATTTGGATTGGATTATTTGCGCCCTATTGGTGATTATCCTAGGGGCTGTTTTGATGCTTCCGCGTGACAACGAGCTATCAGCGCGACCCAATGAAGTTGCGCAACCCATCTTTTTTCTGAAAGATCAACGGATCATTGCGTTAATGGTTTGTTTTTTTATTATGCAGTTCGCTCACGGGGCATACAACGCATTCTTTTCAATTTTTGTGGTTGACCTTGGTCATAGTAAGTCCACAGTTGGTTGGTTATGGGCGATCGCTGTCATCGCCGAAATTTTCATCTTCTTATGGATGCCTCGTCTTTTTAAGAGATTCAGCATCAATGATTTCTTTTTGTTTTGTTTTTTTATTGCAGTCTTCAGATTTTCTCTCGTTTACGTTGGCCACGATAGCTTAGTGTTGCTCGCCATCGCACAAATTATGCATGCCATTACATTTGGTATGTTCCATGTCGCTGGTATTGCGGCGACGAACAAGTTGTTTACAGGAGCGTATCGATCAAGAGGGCAGGCGCTTTACTCTAGCGTTGGTTTTGGTGCCGGAGGCGCATCAGGAACTCTTGTTTCTGGCCTTGTGTGGGAGAGCTGGGGAGGCGCAGCCACCTTTGCCATGTCTGCGCTGACAAGCCTGTTAGGGGTCATTTTGATACTTTGGGTGCGCAATAGATTTAATGATTAGGGCTTTAAGCCCTCATGATTAGACGCAATCTGTGTGTCATAATCCTGATCTTAAGTCTTAATTAGCTAGCCAATAGGTGTAATCGTATGTTGAAAACCCTGTATGACAAACTTTGGGATAGTCACGTTGTTAGAATGGAAGATGACGGTACTGCTCTCATTTACATTGATAGACATTTGGTGCATGAGGTTACAAGCCCTCAAGCGTATGAGGGATTGAAGCTTGCCCAACGTCGCCCTTGGCGTGTTGATTCAATAGTCGCTACGGCAGACCACAATACGCCGACCACTGATTGGGACAAAGGGATAGAGGATCCCGTGTCCAAGCTTCAGGTTGATACGCTGGACCAAAATATCAAGGAGTACGGAGCGAAGGCTTATTTCCCGTTTCTTGATCCAAGGCAGGGTATTGTTCATGTCATAGGGCCAGAGCAGGGTACAACCTTGCCAGGAATGACAGTTGTTTGCGGCGATTCTCATACGAGTACGCATGGCGCTCTAGGCTGCTTGGCGCACGGGATTGGTACGTCTGAAGTCGAGCACGTCCTAGCCAGTCAGTGTTTGGTTCAAAAGAAAATGAAGAACATGCTAGTCAGAGTGGAGGGAAGGCTCGATGCAGGGGTGAGCGCTAAGGACATTGCGCTTGCTCTAATTGGTAAAATTGGTACTGCGGGTGGAACGGGTTATGCCATTGAGTTTGCCGGCCCAGCGATCGAGTCGTTATCCGTCGAGGGGCGGATGACTCTGTGTAATATGGCGATTGAAGCGGGCGCGAGAGCTGGAATGATAGCCGTTGATCAAATTACGATCGATTACCTTCAGGGCCGTACTTTTGCCCCAACGGGGGATCTTTGGGATCGCGCTGTGTCGTACTGGAGAACTTTGAGATCCGATCCGGATGCAATGTTTGATTTGGTCGTTACATTAGATGTTAGTGCACTTATTCCGCAGGTTACTTGGGGGACCTCTCCTGAGATGGTGCTGGATGTTAATGGTCGTGTTCCAGACCCAGATCAAGAAAAGGATGCGGAAAAGCGAGACGGTATTGAGCGTGCGCTTAAATATATGGGGCTAGAGCCGAATACGCGGATTACGGATATTCGTATTGATAAGGTTTTTATTGGCTCATGTACCAACTCGCGTATTGAGGATCTGCGGATTGCTGCGAAGGTGGTGGCAGGAAAACGTGTTGCATCAAATGTTCGATTGGCGATGGTGGTGCCAGGCTCTGGTCTTGTTAAGGCGCAAGCAGAACAGGAAGGATTAGATAAGATTTTTGTTGCGGCTGGGTTTGAATGGAGACAACCGGGTTGCTCCATGTGTCTTGCGATGAATAATGATCGTCTTGAGTCAGGGGAGCGATGTGCCTCGACATCTAATCGTAACTTTGAAGGTCGCCAAGGTGCAGGTGGACGGACTCATCTCGTGAGCCCTGCTATGGCGGCTAGCGCAGCTATAGAAGGGGCTTTTGTCGATGTGCGCAGCATTATGAGTGAATAAGCATTTAACGTTTAACTTTTAAATAGAGTAAGCCATGGAAAAATTTGCCGTATACGAAGGGCTCGTTGCCCCCCTAGATCGCGCCAACGTTGATACAGACGCCATTATTCCAAAACAGTTTCTTAAGTCGATCAAAAGATCTGGTTTTGGTGTGAACTTGTTTGACGCTTGGAGGTTTTTAGATGTTGGGCAGCCTGGCATCCCCTTTAAAAAAAGACAGCTGAACCCCGACTTCATTTTGAATGATACCCGATACCAGGGGGCGTCCATTTTGCTGGGGCGAAAGAATTTTGGTTGCGGCTCCTCGCGCGAACATGCGCCATGGGCTTTAACGGATTATGGGTTTAAGGCTGTTATTGCTCCTAGCTTTGGTGAAATATTCTTTAATAATTCATTGAAAAATGGACTGCTACCTATTGTGCTTAGAGAGGCTGAGGTGGACACCTTGTTCCACGATGTGTTTGGTTTTCCTGGGTTTAAGTTAACGGTTGATTTGGAAAATCAGCGAGTAGCGACTATGGGTGGACACAAAACTTTTGACTTCGACATTGATCCATTTCGTAAGCATTGTCTTTTAAATGGCCTAGACGATATTGACTTGACGTTGCAGCACGTTGATGAAATTAAACAGTTCGAAGCGCAGCATCAATTAAATCAGCCTTGGTTATTTAGCTAGGTCTAAAAGTTTAGTCTGGGTCAATGGTCAAACGATCTAACCGATCAAGATTTATTGATAGTTTAAATTACTGAAGAATTTTGGGGATATACATGAAGATAGCGGTGCTCCCAGGGGACGGAATTGGTCCTGAGATTATTGATCAAGCCTTACGGGTACTCAATACCTTGAAGGCTGACGGTTTGGCCATTGAGTGTGAAGTGGGCGCCATTGGTGGTGCCGGATATGATGAGGCCGGAGACCCTTTGCCCGATCGAACTGTTGCCTTGGCTAGGGAGGCTGATGCCGTTCTTCTTGGTGCGGTCGGAGGTCCTAAATACGACGTATTACCTCGTGCAATGAGGCCGGAGCAGGGGTTGTTACGCATTCGCAAAGAACTGGGTCTGTTTGCCAACCTTCGTCCTGCTGTGGTCTATCCAGAATTGGCTTCAGCTTCCAGTTTAAAGTCCGAGTTGGTTGAAGGTCTCGATCTTATGATCTTGCGAGAGTTGACAGGAGACATATACTTTGGACAACCGCGCGGTCGACGTCAAACCGAGTCCGGTGAGGATGAGGGATTTGACACGATGAAGTACTCGGTCTCTGAGATCGAGAGAATTGCTCGAGTTGCTTTTGACATAGCCGAGAAGCGCAGTCGTAAGTTATGTTCGGTGGATAAGGCGAATGTCTTGGACACGAGTATTCTTTGGAGGGAGGTTGTTACAAAAATTTCTGCAGAGTATCCCTCGGTTGAATTGAGCCACATGTATGTTGACAACGCGGCGATGCAGTTGGTCAGAGAGCCTAAGCAATTCGATGTGATTTTAACTGGCAACATCTTTGGCGATATTTTGTCCGATGAGGCCTCAATGTTAACGGGATCAATTGGGATGCTTCCTTCAGCTTCTTTGGATCTTAACCGTAAAGGGCTGTTCGAGCCTATCCATGGCTCTGCGCCTGACATTTCGGGCAAGAATGTCGCCAATCCATTGGCAACGATTTTATCGGTGTCGATGATGTTGAAATACACTTTCAACGAAATCGAGGCTTCGGAGCGTGTTGAGTCGGCTGTAAAGTCTGTGCTTGCTCAAGGTTTCAGGACGGCAGATATCTTCCAAGAGGGCGCTCAGCGTGTGGGCACACGTGAGATGGGTGATGCGGTTATTCGTGCGATGTAGTATTTACAAAAACCTCTTTTCACTATGTTTTATCTTTGAAGCTTTAAGGGTTGATTAAAATGCAAGTAGGGTTGGTTGGCTGGAGAGGAATGGTAGGTTCTGTGCTTATGCAACGCATGAGTGCTGAGAAGGATTTCGATAAGATAAACCCTACATTTTTTAGTACATCTCAGGTGGGCCAGTCAGTCGTTCCATTGGACGGCGCAGAGGCTGTTTTGCGTGATGCAAACAGTCTGAATCAGTTGTCAGGGATGGATGTGATTATTTCGTGTCAGGGTGGAGCTTACACGAAGCAGGTGCATGGCCCCCTTCGAGAATCAGGTTGGTCGGGTTATTGGATAGATGCGGCATCGACGCTTCGCATGTCACCAGACTCTGTAATTGTTCTGGATCCGATCAATGGTGGTGATATCGATGCTGCATTAAGTATCGGCAAAAAAGATTTTATTGGTGGTAATTGCACGACGAGCCTCATGGCGCTTGCGATGCACGGATTGTTTCGAGAAGGATTGGTTGAATGGGTTTCTACGATGACGTACCAGGCGGCTTCTGGTGCGGGAGCCCAAAATATGCGCGAATTAATACTGCAGATGGGCTCGATTTACGATGCAGCTCAAAGTGAGCTGTCTTCGTCTACAGGGAAAATATTGGATATTGATGCGCTCGTGCTTGATCGTATGAGGGCTCAAGAGTTTCCGACCGAGCACTTCGGCGCCCCTTTAGCTGGAAGCCTCATTCCGTGGATAGATTCTGACTTAGGCAATGGCCAGAGTAAAGAAGAGTGGAAGGCGCAAGCGGAGACTAACAAAATATTATGTAGAGAAGAAAGTCCTATTGCCATTGAGGGTATCTGTGTCAGGGTGGGGACCATGAGATGTCATAGTCAAGCCTTGACTTTTAAGCTCTCTAAATCGATTCCGGCGTCTGAAGTAGAGCTTATTTTAGACCAGGCCAACGAGTGGGTGTCGGTGGTTCCAAATGAAAAAACGGCTACTATTTCTATGCTTTCACCGACTAATGTTACCCGCACGCTAAATATTCCAATTGGACGAGTTCGAAAATTAAATCTAGCTGATAACGTATATTCAGCGTTCACTGTGGGTGATCAGTTGCTTTGGGGGGCCGCTGAGCCTCTGAGAAGGATGCTACGTATTTTGATTAACCGAGGGTAATAGAGATCCAAAACTCGGCATGCTATTCTGCAGTTATTAGGAGCAGGAAATGACTAGAGAGGTTAGTAAATTTGTTTAAGAAGATCACATATGCTATCAAAGTATTTATTGCTTTAGTCCTCGTTTCGACGGGCTTAACGGCTCATGCGGTCCGTATGGGTCCTTTGTCCGTGGACTCGGCTCTTGGCGAGCCTTTAAAGGCATACATAGTCATTTATGACGCCGCGGAGCTTGATGCTCAGTTGGTAACTGTCTCCATGGCGTCTCCGTCTTCCTATGACGTACAAGGTTTAATTTACAATGATCTGATCTCGAGAATTAACCTCCGATTCGAAAAGACGGTCAATGGGTCAATAATTCATTTGTCAACGGAAGATGCCGTTAACGAGGTGGTTATTGATCTGCAAGTTGACCTAGTTGGTCCGGAAGGAAAAGTCAGCCGAACCTATGTTGCGTTTATAGATCCGCCACTACTCGTTGGTGAGCGCCTATCTCTCCCCCCGTTGGAGGAGTCCCCCCGCATTGATGAGCCTACTTTTTTGGAGATTGAGCCGGAGGTTATTAAAACCGAGATTGCTACAGCGAAAGACCCAGATCGTCCTGTCGCTAATGAGGTTGATTCATTGGCATTGGATGCTGAGAATCTGCCTGAATTTGCTGAGGATAAGCAAGATGTTGCTGCAGGAGCAGACGTTGTTAACTCGGTGCCTGCCCCGAAATCTGTGCGACAGATTGTTGTGCGTCCGGGTGATACGTTATCAAAAATTGCTAAGAAAGAGCAGCTATCTGGATTTTCACTTGAGCAAATGCTGGTCAGTATTTTTCGTAAAAATAGAGAGGCATTTGTAGGCGACAACATGAATCGTCTTCGAGCGGGAAATGTGATTCGGATACCCGTTGAAAACGAACTGCAAACCATTTCTTCTTCAGAGGCGACCAACGAGATCCGCATACAAATGGCGGATTGGCGCGCTTATCGAGCTAATCTCGCCGCTATGGCTAGCGAGACGGAAGGCGTCATAGATGAAGTTGACCGAAAAGAGTCGGGTCGAGTAGAGTCCTCTGCCGATCGGGTTAATATTCAAGACGGTGCTCAGAACTCTCATGTGGTTAAAATTTCCAAGGGTGATGGTTCTGAACGTGGTGCATTGGAAGGTTTGCAAGAGCGACTACTTGCTACAGAGAAAGCCTTAGAGGAGCAAAAGAGGCGAGCTGATGACCTTGAGAAAATAATTGCTAACCTCAAGTTGTTGACGCAGAAGAGAGCGGAGGCTGGCTCCGCGCTCAATATCGCAGATCCTTCCGAGGCGCTCACGATCCAGGATGTCCCGGGGGCTAAAAAAATTGAGGCTCTATGGCAGGCTAAGGTCATTGAGACGATTTTGGCTCAGCCCTTATACCTTTTTATCCCAGTCGCACTTCTACTTATAATTGGTTTGTGGGCTTCCAAACGCTTAAATAGGATGGAGAGCGAAAATGATTCGTACGAAGCGCGTCGTCAATTCGATGCCGCGGCGGATCAGTCGAGCCCAGCTGGATTTGCTGATGAAAATAAGCGGGGTGATCTGGAGGCCAGCAGTGTGCCGCGCAATCAGGATCCTATTGAGGATGCTGATATTTTTCTTGCCTATGGACGTTATCCTCAGGCGGAAAAAATACTCAGAGAAGCTTTGGTGCTTGAGCCCGAGAGACTCGATGTTTTGCTTAAATTGGCAGAGGTTTATTCTAGGCAAAAAGACTTGGTCTCGTTTGATGAGATAGCTCAGATTGTTTCTGAAGTTACCAATAAAACAGGGGGCTATTGGGAGCGGGTTATAGCACTTGGCTACTTGATTAACCCCGGTGATGAGCGGTACGCTGATGGTAAATTTGCGATTGAAAGGCAGCCTATGACTAAGCCATTTGACCTTTCATCGATTGATTTGAATCTCGGTAACCCGCCGTCATCGAAATCCTAATTCAATCGAGAATCACAACTCTATCGTTACGTTTGACGTTAGCTCAGCAGTATTTTTAATTTAGAGCTTCACAGGCAAAGTCCTAAAGGTTTTTGAAGAGGTAATTGTGAGATTAGCTTTAGGTATTGAGTACGATGGTTCATCTTTTTCCGGTTGGCAAATACAACCGGATGCCTTCACAATACAAGGAGAAGTTGAGAGGGGGTTGAGTCAGATTGCTGCAGAGCCGATTCGTGTTTTTTGTGCTGGACGCACAGATGCGGGAGTTCATGCTACATATCAGATTGTTCACTTTGATACCGAAGTTGTCCGCCCTAGCGGGGCTTGGGTGCGCGGATTAAATGCATTAGTCTCGGAGAATATCTCGGCGCTTTGGGCTACAGAGGTGGCTCCAGATTTTCACGCTCGATATTCCGCTTTACGACGAACTTACCGTTATTTTCTGCTGAATAGGGAGCAACGCCCAGCGTTGCTTGCGAAAAAAATTGGTTGGTACCATAGGAAGTTGGATGTTCGGCCGATGAGTTTGGCTGCGGCAACGTTGATCGGGCAACACGATTTTTCGGCATTTCGATCATCTGAATGTCAGGCGAAGAGTCCTATTAGGACTGTCGAGGCTATTTCCGTTCGTGCATTTGGAGATGTCATTATTTTCGACATCACGGCAAATGCGTTTCTGCATCACATGGTGCGTAATATTGTCGGGACTCTGGTTTATATTGGAGCAGGGAAGCAGTCAGTTGACTGGATGAGGGAGATACTAAAATCGAGAGATCGCAGTATAGCAGCGCCAACATTTAGCCCAAATGGACTATACTTGATATCAGTAAATTATGATCCTCAGTGGAAGCTTCCGGACGCTCGTATGTTATCTGGTTGTGCCGTTGATATTGCTTCCTTTGTTGTTTAAAGCTTATTTATGATAATTAAGAACGATATTACGGCGATCAAGATTTGTGGTTTAACCTCGGCGGAAAATGCACTTGAGGTGGTGAGGCTTGGTGTTGATGCGATTGGTCTGGTGTTTTATTCCGAAAGTCCTCGTAACGTTGATCTTGAAGTGGCTCGACAAATAGTTACGCACTTGCCTCCATTTGTCTCTTCGGTTGGACTGTTCGTAAATCCTACTCGGGATCAGGTGTTGCAGACCTTGGAATTGATCGATCTGACTCTATTGCAGTTTCATGGAGACGAAAAGCCAGACTTCTGTTCGGGGTTCCGCAAGCCTTACATAAAAGCGGTTCGCGTTACTGATGACGTTGATTTGATAGAATATGGCAGTATGTACGCAGGTGCATCCGGACTGTTGTTGGATGCTTATTCTCAAGGAGCAAGAGGGGGTACCGGTGAGACGTTTGACTGGGACCTTATACCTTCTGAATTAGAGATTCCAATTGTTTTGGCGGGAGGGTTGACGCCAAATAACGTTGCCGCAGCGATCGATTGTGTTCGGCCTTGGGCGGTTGACGTGAGCTCTGGAGTAGAGGGTGCGCTAAAAGGTTTAAAGGAAACGATACTCGTGCGAGACTTTATTAATGAGGTAAAAAATGCAGATGCGCGAAGAATTACAAAATTATAATTTTCCTGATGATAAGGGCCATTTTGGTCCCTATGGTGGCGTTTTTGTGCCCGAGACTTTAATACACGCACTTGAGGATTTAAAAGAGAATTATGAAAAGTTGAAGAACACTCCAAGTTTTATGGAGGAATTTCATAATGACCTGAAGCATTTTGTAGGAAGACCAAGCCCAGTTTATTATGCCAAGCGTTTATCTGAAATGCTCGGAGGTGCGCAGATCTGGTTCAAGCGTGAAGACCTGAACCATACTGGAGCTCACAAGGTCAATAATACGGTGGGGCAGGCGCTGTTGGCCCGTCATATGGGTAAAAAACGAATCATTGCTGAAACGGGAGCGGGGCAGCACGGAGTTGCGTCCGCGACAGTTGCGGCTCGGTATGGTATGGATTGTGTCGTATACATGGGTTCGGAGGATATTAAACGTCAAGCCAGTAATGTTTACCGAATGCGTTTGCTTGGGGCGGAGGTTGTTCCGGTAGAAAGCGGTTCGAAGACGCTTAAGGACGCACTCAACGAAGCCATGAGGGACTGGGTAACCAATGTAGAGAACACCTTTTATATTATAGGTACGGTAGCAGGACCACATCCCTATCCAATGATCGTGCGAGATTTTAATTCCGTGGTTGGAGAAGAGTTAAAAACTCAAATGCCAGAAGTGATTGGTCGTCAACCTGACGCAGTCATTGCCTGCGTCGGGGGAGGGTCTAACGCGCTGGGTGTTTTCTATCCTTACATTAAAGATTTAAGTGTTCGTCTTATCGGTGTAGAGGCGGGTGGATCCGGCATTCACACAGGGAAACACGCAGCGCCACTTGCCTCAGGTACACCTGGTGTTTTGCATGGCAACCGCACGTATCTGATGCAAGATGAAAATGGACAGATTATTGAGACGCATTCTATTTCTGCGGGATTAGACTACCCTGGAGTCGGCCCAGAGCATTCTTGGCTGAAAGATATAGGGCGAGCGGAATATGTTTCGGCTAATGATGATGAGGCGTTAGATGCTTTCCATAAGCTGACAAAGATTGAAGGCATAATGCCGGCACTGGAAACAGCCCATGCAGTAGCGCATGCGATGAAAATAGCTCCTGAAATGAATTCTGATCAAGTATTACTAGTGAATCTTTCCGGCCGAGGTGATAAGGACATGGCAACGGTTGCGACGGCTTCCAATATTAGCTTGTAGTCACGTGTGGATTCAGATGTTTAACTAGCTTTTTATTGAGTTCTATATTTCACTTATGTCACGAATTGCGAAAAAATTTCAAGAGTTATCTAAGAGTGGTCGAAAAGCGCTCATTCCCTTTATAACAGCAGGAGATCCTAATTTAGAAACCACTCTGAGTTTGATGTCCGCTTTGGTGCGTAGTGGATCGGATATTATCGAGTTGGGTATCCCTTTCTCAGATCCGATCGCTGATGGCCCAACAATTCAGAGGGCGAGTGAGCGCGCTCTAGCTGGAGGAACAAGTTTGAGTAAAGTGCTCGACCTAGTTCAAACATTTCGTGAGATAAATCAAGAAACCCCGATTGTTTTAATGGGTTATGCAAACCCAATAGAAGCCCTTGGCATTGACGAATTTGTAGGTCGAGCCGCAGACGTTGGTGTGGATGGTGTCCTCGTGGTTGATTATCCACCAGAAGAGAGCGGGCTCTTAAATGCTGCACTTAAAGAGAAGCAGATTGATTCTATTTTTCTCTTAGCCCCAACTACTCTGGAGTCAAGGATTTTGGATGTGGCACGTTTAGCCACTGGTTATGTGTACTACGTCTCACTCAAAGGAGTTACGGGAGCTGGGCATTTAGACTTAGATGATGTTTCTGTGAGAGTTAAGAAAATAAAGAAACATGTAAAGGTTCCGGTGGGTGTTGGTTTCGGTATCAGAGATGGCGAGATGGCTAGGGCTGTGGCCAAATTATCGGATGCGGTGGTGATCGGTAGCCGGTTAGTGGAGGAAATTGAGAAATCGGATGCTACTAATGTAGTGACTAATGTTGAAAATTTTATCCGCTCTATTCGTGTGGCTATAGATAAAACATGAGGGTTTATCCCCTGGAGATAACGACAAAATGAGTTGGCTTCAAAAAATATTACCGCCGAAAATTAACCCGTTTGATGCATCCAAGAGTTCTCGTAAGGCGGTTCCAGAGGGATTGTGGAGTAAGTGTCCAACCTGCGAGGCTGTTCTCTATCAAGCCGAATTAGAAGAAAGTTTTCATGTATGTCCAAAATGTTCACATCATGGTCGATTGAATGCGCGACAACGCCTTGACTCGATTTTTGATGAGGGTAAGCGCATAGAGATTGGACAGAATGCAAAACCTGTAGATTTTCTGAGGTTTGTCGATAGCAAAAAATATAAGGACCGACTCTTGGCGGCCCAAAAATCCACATCTGAGTCAGATGCTCTCCTTGTCCAGCAAGGAACCATAAAAGGTATTTCTGTCGTATGTGCAGCATTTGAGTTTTCGTTTTTAGGCGGTTCGATGGGCTCCGTGGTTGGGGAGCGGTTTGCCGCTGGAGTGCGTCGCAGTTGTGCTAAAAAGATTCCCTTTGTTTGTTTCTCGGCAAGTGGCGGCGCTCGTATGCAGGAGGGGTTGACCTCTCTGATGCAAATGGCGAAAACGACAGCAGCCATTTCGCAACTATCTGCTCAAGGTTTGCCTTTCATATCTGTATTAACTGATCCTACAATGGGTGGCGTCTCAGCTAGTTTTGCTATGGTAGGAGACGTTGTGATCGCTGAGCCTGGAGCTTTGATTGGCTTTGCTGGGCCACGAGTGATTGAGCAAACCGTAAGGCAGACCTTGCCTGATGGGTTTCAGCGTTCTGAGTTTTTATTGGAACATGGCGCGATAGATATGATCATTGATCGCCGAGAAATGAAGGATCGGCTAGCTAACCTATTGTCATTATTCACGCGTATTCGAATGTCATAGTCGTCGTATTTATTTGTATCTCTATAAACTTTCTATTTCATAGACCTTGAGCAAATCGCTTGCAGATTGGTTGTGTCGCATTAACTCGACGCACCACAAAGAGATCGATCTAAGTCTGGATCGACTCCAAACAGTTATCCAGGATATGTCGCTTCGCCCTCAATGTCCCGTCATTACCGTTGGTGGCACGAACGGTAAGGGATCTACTTGCGCGATGCTGGAGGCGATTTATACGAAAGCAGGCTATCGCGTAGGTGTGTTTGCATCGCCGCACCTGATTCGTTTCAACGAGAGAATTAGATTGGCTAATGCGGAGGTTGATGATGACGCCATCATTTCTTCATTTGAGCGAATAGATCACGCCCGAGGAGATGTAAGTCTTACTTATTTTGAATTTTCATTTCTGGCAGCTCTGGATATTTTTATAGGACAAAGTTCTGATGTAATTATTTTAGAGATTGGTCTTGGAGGCCGTTTGGATGCGGCGAATGTTTTGGATCCTATTTGTGCCATTGTGACGAACGTAGCGCTGGATCACATGGAGTATTTGGGGGATACCCGAGAGAAGATTGGTGCCGAGAAAGCCGCAATTTTTAGAGGTCGTGATGCATACTCAATATGCGGAGATGAAGACCCACCTCAATCGCTCATAGATGCTGCTTTTGCGATAGGGGCTGACCTGCAATTAATTGCCAGAGATTTTGGCTTTATAAGAGAAGCCTCTAGTTGGAGGTTCTGGTCTACAGGGGGAGTTCGGATGAACTTAGCCTTTCCGCACATGCAAGGGGACCATCAGTTAGTGAATGCGAGCGTGGCAATTCAGGCCGCTACTCTTCTTAAAAATATGTTGCCAATCGATGCTGCGGCAATTCGGGAAGGTCTCTTGACGGCGGCAAGGTTGGGGCGGTTTCAAGTGTTGCCGTCACGCCCATTGGTAGTGTTGGATGTGGCTCATAATGTTGCGTCTGTAACCAGTTTAGTCGGAGAATTGAAACGGGCGCCCTTCGCGGGGAAAACAAGAGTTATTTTTGGAGTGATGGCTGATAAGCAATACGTCGAGATGATCAGTTTGCTGGCCTCTGTAGCTGATCAGTTGTTCGTGTGTGGACTGGAAGGCGACCGATCTGCTGATCCGGATGTCGTGGTATCGCGGGCGACTATGCGTCTAGCTAGAGATAAAGTAATAGCATGGAGTTCGGTGTATAAGGCGATGGATAAGCTACTCGAGGTCAGCGAGTCGAATGATAGAATTGTGATATGCGGCTCTTTTTTGACTGTATCGGCTGCGTTAAATCACCCATTTGTTGCCAGCTTAGTACATAATAGAATCTAAACGAAGGCACTTAAGACGAATTATGCTGGTAGGAGACGAGGCGGACGAACTGGAACTAAAGAAGCGGGCGAGGCGGAGGCTCGTTGGAGCCGTTGTGTTGGTTCTTCTAGTGGTCACGCTGGTTCCGCTGCTGCTCGACAATGAGCCCAGAAAAATATCTGATGATGTAGAAATAAATATAATTTCTACATCTAGATCACAGGATTCGTCAGAAGATAGAGATGCGGAGTCAATCGCGGAGTCTGATTATGATGTGCCATTGGCAGCTAAACAAAAGCCTCTTAGCTCTGTGCAAAGCTCGATAAACCCTGACTCGACTAAAGTGGCTGATGATAAGGGTGCGGGGTATGTTGTTCGATTGGGTTTGTTTTCTCAAGAAAAAGGCATTACAGATTACGTTCAAAAGCTGGAATCTAGTGGCTTCTCGGTAATTACTGAAAGAATTGAAACATCGAAAGGGCCGAGGACTCTTGTGTTGGTGGGTCTTTACTCATCAAAGGATCAAGCAGAGCGTGCACTTGAGCGTTTGAACGCTAGCAAGCTGACCTACGGTGACGCTAAAATTACTCGAACTAAACCGTAGACTCATATCTTGGCATGGAACTAAACCTCAATTGGTTTGATTATGGATTCATCGCCCTTTTACTTATTTCGACAAGTTACGGGTTTTATCGTGGCTTTACGCGTGAATTTTTTTCTCTTTTAACCTGGGTTTTAGCCTTCTGGATATCAAAATTTTCTGTTGTTCCTGTCTCGGGATTATTTGATCAAATAATTATCAGTCCCAGGATTCGGTTAATTGTTAGTTTTGTCGGGGTTCTAATTTTAACGCTGTTTTTATTTCATTTTCTTACTGTTAAGCTTTCTAGATTGGTGAAGTCGTCAGCGCTCACGGGAATGGATCGCGCGTTAGGGTCTTTATTTGGATTGGCTCGGGGAGTTTTAATTTCAGCGCTAGCAGTTATTATTTTGAGTTCGACGGAGTTTCCCCGGAAGCTTGAATGGCAGGACGCTCAGTTGCGGTTTCCATTGGAGGTGGTTGCTTCATTTCTTCAACTAAAAATGCCTGAACTTGAGTGGGATATCTCATCAAAGTGATAGGCAGGATGTATATAATCGATTTGGAACTTACTCAGGGAGATTTTTGATGTGCGGTTTGCTTGGAGCAGTAGCAAAGTCACCAGTTAATCAACTGCTATACGATGGATTGCAGGTGCTCCAACATCGAGGTCAAGATGCGGCGGGGATTGTGACGGCAGATGGCCCTAATTTCCATATGCATAAGGGTGGAGGGTTGGTTCGCGACGTATTCAGAACTCGAGATATGCGGTTGTTGGTCGGAAACTCTGGTATTGGTCATTGTAGGTACCCTACCGCCGGATCCGCTAACTCTTTTGATGAAGCTCAGCCAATGTACGTGAATTCTCCATTTGGGATAGTTCTTGGGCACAATGGAAACTTAACCAACTCTGATAAGTTGAAGGTTGAGCTTTTCCGACAAGACCTTAGGCACGTCAATACGAACTCCGACTCCGAGGTTTTATTGAATGTTTTTGCTCATGAATTACAGAAATCTAGTGTTGGTGTTAACTTAACCACTGAGGCTATTTTTGAAGCTGTCAAAGGTGTTCATCGGCGGGTGAAGGGTGCGTATGCGGTTGTTGCTATGATTTCGGGCTACGGATTGCTTGCCTTTCGCGATCCGTTCGGAATTAGGCCCCTTGTTTATGGCATGAGACAAAAAGGCTCTGAGCAAGAGTATCTGGTTGCTTCGGAAACGGTAGCGTTAGATACGCTCGGTTTTAAGTATGTCAGAGATGTTGAGCCTGGCGAGGCAGTATTTATCTCAAATGATGGCATGGTTAGTGAACAACAATGTGCCGCTAATCCAATGCGATACCCTTGTATTTTTGAATATGTCTACCTGGCTAGACCTGATTCGGTTATTGATGGCATTTCCGTACATGAGACCAGGATGCGGATGGGGGAAACTCTTGCGAGTAGGATTAAATCTCAATATTCGGACTTAAAAATAGATGTTGTAATTCCGATTCCAGAGTCTAGCCGACCATCGGCGATGGAAATTGCTGATGGGATTGGAGTGCCCTACCGCGAGGGGTTTATTAAAAATCGGTATATTGGCCGGACCTTCATTATGCCGGGTCGAGAAGTTAGAGAAAAATCAGTCCGACAAAAGCTCAATGCAATCGGATCCGAATTTAAAGGTAAAAATGTATTGCTTGTCGATGACTCCATTGTGCGGGGGACCACCAGTCGAGAAATTGTGCAAATGGCGAGAGATGCTGGGGCAACTCAGGTGTACTTCGCGTCTGCCGCGCCTCCGGTTCGTTTTCCCAACGTTTATGGCATTGATATGCCAAGCTCAAAGGAGTTGATAGCGCATGGTCGGGATGAAGAGGCGATAGCGGCTGAAATCGGAGTTGATCGTATCATCTATCAAACCGTTGAAGATCTTATAGCTGGCTGCGCTTCGTTCAATCCGAAAATCACACAGTTTGAAACTTCGTGCTTCACCGGGGAGTACGTGACGGGAGACGTATCGGCAGACTACTTAGCTTCTGTAGAGTGCGAACGAAACGATGAGAAACTGTCGTCAGTTTTTGAGGCGACGGCTGATTTAGACTTGGATGTAATTAATGGGTAGGCCGAGTCTTAAATTGGCTGCTTCAATCGAAAAATTGGTCTAAGTAGCCCGATTCATTAATCACTAAGGCTTGCCCTCGAGTGCGCCAATCTGCGAGCACGAATCTTTCTAGAGTTTGTTCATTAACCAACTGTTTATGATGGGCATGGCGGTGCGTGTGCCCATGAATAATTCTGCGACAATTGTACGTTTCAAATGCTTTGTCTACGGTTTGAATTGAAACATCCATAATTTCAGCAGTCTTGTTTACTTTTGAGGCATCACTTTTTTCTCGATAACTCTGTGCCCGGTTGTTCCTCTCGTTAATAGGTAGTTTTACAAAATCATCGATCCACTGATTAGATCTAACAATTGAACGTATTGCTTGGTACTCTGTGTCCTCAGTACACCATTGATCTCCGTGGCTTAGCAGTGTTTTTTCGCCATGAATCTCTATGAGGTAAGGATCTGAAAGCATCTCCCCATGTGTCAGTTCGGCGAATTGCTCACCCATCAAAAAGTCTCTATTGCCTTGCATGAGGCTGAGCTTGGCTCCTGCATCTGTTAAAGCTCTTAGCGCTGGCACGACAGTCGAAAATAGGGGGTTGTTGATGTCGTCATCTCCGACCCAATAGTCAAATAGGTCACCGAGAATAAATAGGTGATTAGAGGGGGCCGCATATCTCTCGAGCAACCGCAAAAATATGTTTGTTTTTGCGGTTGCTGAGAGAGATAAATGTAGGTCCGCAATGAAAATGAAATTTATATTAGGTTTCATTTGCTTATAGCAGGATGTATCGCATTCCGTCAGATCCGTGTCACATTTTCAATGATGACTGTCTCACTGGGCACATCTTGATGGAATCCACTGGTTCTTGTTGCGACGCCTTTAATTTTATCGACTACTGGTTCTCCTTCTACGACCTTAGCAAATACACAGTATCCGTATCCTTGGGGTGTTTTAGATGAGAAGTTAAGGAAGTCGTTATTAGATACATTAATAAAGAACTGGGAAGTAGCTGAGTGAACATCGTTAGTTCGAGCCATTGCGAGGGTATAAGCTTCATTCTTTAACCCGTTATTGGCCTCATTTTCGATTGGCGCCTGAGTCTCTTTCTCTTTCATATTTGAATCCATGCCGCCACATTGGATCATGAATCCGTTAATAACCCGATGAAAGATTGTGCTGTCGTAGAAGCTAGAATCTACATAATGTAGAAAGTTTTCTACTGTTTTCGGGGCTTTTTCTTCATCTAGCTCAATGACGATATCTCCCATTGAGGTTTTTATTTTTACTTGTGTGGCCATTAATTTCTCTCTGTAATGTTGTGTGAATGTGACTTCTTTAATTCTTAAACTAGTTGAACACTTCTAAACTTGATGCGGTTTAATGCAGCAGCCTGGCTAACGATATCAGAAATGGTGTCTGCGAGTCCATGTGAGCTGCGATCTGTCGGCGTTTATGATGTTAAAAAGAGGTGCTCTGCTATACTTCACACCTCTAAATTAAGCGTTGGACAAACACTTAGTTGAATTTTTTTATGTAGTTTTTTAACGTGACTCGATATTGCGATATGTTGAAAATTTTTAATACCCTTACTCGTAATAAAGAAGTTTTTAAGCCGATTCAAGAAAATTCGGTGCGTATGTACGTCTGTGGAATGACGGTTTACGATTTCTGCCATTTGGGCCATGCGCGAGTAATGGTTGTTTTTGACATGGTTCGAAGTTGGCTTCGGTCATCTGGTTACGATGTGCTTTATGTTCGAAATATTACTGATATCGATGACAAGATTATAAATAGGGCGAATGAGAATCAAGAGACATTCTTAGATTTGACTGAGCGCTATATTCAAGCCATGAATGATGATGCCGCGGCCCTTGGTGTTTCCACGCCAGACTTTGAACCGAAGGCTTCCGATAATATCCCACAGATGATTGCGCTGATTCAGCAGTTGTTTGCAAAGGGGTTGGCATATGAAGGTCCTACTGGAGATGTCTATTACTCAGTTAATAAATTCAAGGGTTACGGCAAATTGTCTGGAAAGTCACTGGAGGATCTTCGAGCTGGTGAGCGAGTGGATGTTAACCCCGACAAAATATATCCCATGGATTTTGTACTTTGGAAGGCCGCCAAGCCAGGGGAGCCATCCTGGCCATCTCCTTGGGGTAAAGGAAGGCCAGGTTGGCACATTGAATGCTCAGCAATGAGTGAGAGATATTTGGGTGCGCACTTTGATATTCATGGTGGAGGACAGGATCTTCAATTTCCTCATCATGAGAATGAGATTGCTCAGTCCGAGGGTGCGCATGATCATCAGTTTGTAAATTACTGGATGCATAATGGGTTTGTTCGTGTCGACGATCAAAAGATGTCTAAATCACTGGGCAATTTTTTTACCGTTCGGGAGATACTGAGCAGATATGACGCAGAGGTGATTCGATTCTTCATTCTTAGAGCGCATTATCGAAGCCCACTAAATTATTCTGATCATCATTTGGATGATGCCAAGTTGGGATTGACTCGCTTGTATACTTCGCTAAAGGGTATCTCCTTCGATGCTGTTTCTGATGAGGTTGACTGGGGTGATTGTCGAGCTAACAATTTCCGAGCCGCATTAGATGATGATCTCAATACGCCTGAGGCGATGTCGGTGTTATTTGATTTGGTGAGTGACTTGAATCGGGACCGGAGTGTCACCACAGCAAAACTATTGAAGGGTTTAGCGGGAGTTTTAGGTCTTCTGGGGAGAGACCCATCTCAGTTCCTTCAGGCTGGAGGAGATTCTGAATTGTCAGCTGCTGAGATTGACGCCATGATTAAGGAAAGGGACGAGGCTCGGGCAAACAAAAAATTTGATGATGCGGATGAGGTAAGAGACCGGCTATTAAAGGCCGGGATTATCTTAGAAGATGCATCGGGAAAAACGACTTGGCGAAGATCTTAACCTTCAAAAAAACTTTTCACTTTATCCATCCACGATTTCGCCTTTGGGCTGTGTAAATGAGTGTTAGATTGATTGATTTCTTCAAGGTCAGCGAGTAATTCTTTCTGCCTATCAGTTAAATTAACTGGAGTTTCGACAAGGACTCGACACATCAGGTCGCCGTATCCGCTACTGCGAACGCCTTTGATCCCTTTTCCGCGCAACCTAAAAGTCTTGCCTGTTTGTGTCTCAGAGGAAATTTTTATTTTGGCAGAGCCATCAAGCGTTGGAACTCGAATCTCTCCTCCTAAAGCAGCGGTGGAAAAACTGATCGGCATCTCGCAGTGAAGATTATTTCCATCTCGCGTAAAGACTTCGTGCGCCAGAGTGTTGACGACCACATAAAGGTCCCCTGAAGGGCCTCCATTCACGCCGGCCTCCCCCTCCCCTGACAGCCGTATACGGTCGCCTTGATCTACTCCCGCAGGGATTTTTACTGATAGTGTTTTGTTGTCCCTAACTCTGCCTTGCCCACTACAATCACCACACGGGGAGCCAATGACTTTTCCAGACCCCTGACAATCGGGACATGTTTGGGCAATGGAGAAGAATCCCTGAGTGACGCGCACCTGTCCTTGGCCTTGACATGTTGGGCAGGTGGTTGGTGAGGTTCCTGGCTTGGCGCCGGTTCCTTCGCATGGGTTACATTCTTTGTAGGATGGAATCCTGATTTTCGTTTCAGTACCCCTTGCTGCTTCTTCAAGTGAAATTTCAAGGTTGTATTTAAGGTCCGATCCACGATAAACATTTGAGCGCCTGCCTCCGCGACCACCGCCGAAGACATCGCCAAAAATATCACCAAATGAGTCAGAGAATCCCCCGAATCCGTTCCCCCCCCCCATGCCTGCAGACCCATCAAGACCAGCGTGCCCGTATTGATCATAGGCGGCTCTTTTTTCGGGATCTGATAAAACCTCATAGGCTTCCTTCACTTCCGTAAACTGTCCTTCAGCTTTCGGATTGTCTGGATTTTTATCGGGATGGTACTTCATGGCAAGCCGTCGATAGATCTTCTTTAGGTCACTATCGTTTGCATCCCGACTGATTCCTAGCACTTCGTAATAATCTCTTTTTGCCATAATTAATTTTTGCGTTAATCGGTCTTTAAAAAAACAAAATAGTCGAGAGAGAAACCTTCTCGACCATTGCTTTACTGCATGATCTAATATTTACAATTACGATGTTTTTTTATCGTCTTCAACTTCTTCAAATTCTGCGTCGACAACATCTCCATCATTATCTTGGGTCCCATCTTGACCGTCACCAGACGCCGATTCAGCCTGTTCTGCATACATTTTTTCTGCTAAAGATTGAGCCAGGACCGTCAACACTTGTGATTTAGCTTCGATGTCGTCTTTATCACCATTTTTTAATGCCTCTTCAGCATCCTTTGCTGCGTCCTCAATCTTCGTTTTTTCCTCTGCGGAAACCTTGGCCTCATTTTCGCTGAGTGTTTTACGAACACTGTGTATAAGGGAGTCACACTGATTTCTTATGTCGACTAATTCCCTGGCTTTTCGGTCGTCTTCAGCATGAGCCTCTGCGTCTTTGATCATTTTTTCGACTTCTTCATCGGATAGTCCAGAGTTAGCCTTGATGGTGACTTTATTTTCTTTCCCCGTTGCTTTATCTTTGGCCGAGACATGTAATATGCCGTTGGCATCAATATCGAAATTGACCTCGATTTGCGGCATCCCGCGCGAAGCTGCTGGAATGTCGGTCAAATTGAATTGACCCAAAGATTTATTATCTTTAGACATTTCACGTTCTCCTTGAAGGACGTGGATTGTGACCGCCGTTTGATTATCCTCAGCGGTTGAGAAAGCTTGATTCGCTTTCGTTGGTATGGTCGTATTCTTATGGATAAGCTTTGTCATAACGCCACCTAAAGTCTCGATTCCAAGTGATAGTGGTGTTACGTCGAGCAATAAGACATCCTTGACATCACCGCGCAAAACACCGCCTTGGATTGCGGCGCCTACCGCAACAGCTTCATCTGGATTGACGTCTTTGCGTGGATCTTTGTTAAAGAAGTTCTTAACTGTTTCTTGAACCTTGGGCATTCTTGTCATGCCGCCAACAAGGATGATGTCATCGATGTCAGAGATTTTAACTCCTGCATCTTTGATTGCGACGCGACAAGGCTCAACCGTTCGGCTGATTAAGTCATCCACTAAGCTCTCGAGTTTAGCGCGTGTTATTTTGACATTAAGGTGTTTGGGTCCTGACGCGTCAGCAGTGATGTAAGGTAAGTTCACATCTGTCTGTTGGCTGGAGGATAGTTCGATTTTTGCTTTCTCCGCTGCTTCTTTTAGACGTTGCAATGCTAAGACATCGCCGCGAAGGTTGATTCCTTGATCTTTCTTAAATTCGTCCGCTAAGTAATCGATGATTCGCTGGTCGAAATCTTCACCCCCTAAAAATGTATCTCCATTTGTAGAAAGCACCTCAAATTGTTGTTCGCCATCCACCTCAGCGATTTCGATAATTGAAACGTCGAAGGTCCCACCACCCAAGTCGTAAATGGCAATTTTTCTATCGCCTTGCTTTTTGTCCATGCCGAATGCAAGTGCTGCTGCAGTTGGCTCATTGATGATCCGCTTGACTTCCAATCCGGCTATTCTTCCGGCATCCTTGGTGGCTTGTCGTTGTGAATCGTTGAAGTATGCAGGGACTGTAATGACGGCCTCGGTGACTTCCTCGCCTAGATAATCCTCTGCTGTTTTCTTCATTTTCATGAGCACTTGGGCTGAAATTTCCGGAGGTGCACTTTGCTTTCCTCGAACCTCTACCCAGGCATCACCATTTTTGGCACCAACTATCGCAAATGGAGAGTTCTCCTTTGCTTTCATAACCTCTGCATCTTTGAATCGGCGGCCAATTAATCGCTTGACTGCAAATAAGGTATTTGCAGGGTTTGTAACAGCTTGTCTTTTGGCCGGCGCGCCCACAAGGACATCTCCATCTTCTGTGTAGGCAATGATTGAGGGCGTAGTGCGCCCGCCCTCGGCGTTTTCGAGTACCTTGACTTCGCCCCCATCCATGACGGCTACGCAGGAGTTTGTGGTTCCTAGATCAATACCAATGATTCTGCCCATATCTGTAATCCTCAATTTTATAAATGTTTGTCATTAAGTGGGGTCGATTAGCTGCTTTTCAACCCTGCTGTTATTTGGATTTTGCTACGCTGACCAAGGCTGGACGGATCAGACGGTCGTTAAGCAGATATCCTTTTTGAAAAACGCTAAGAATGGTATTCGTAGCTTCATCTGAATCCACAGCACTCATCGCTTGATGCTTGTGAGGGTCGAGGATTTCTCCGAGTGGAGTGATTTCGCTAATCCCAAAGGATTCAAAGACTTTTGTTAATTGTTTTAGGGTCAAGTCGACTCCATCATGGATGCCTTCAAATGTCACGTTGTCGGTTTTTAGCGCCGCTTCAAGACTATCTTTTACAACCAGCAGCTCCGTAGAAAAACGCTCTAACGCATATTTATGCGCGGCAGCGACATCTATTTGTGCTCGTTTTCGAACATTGTCTAATTCCGCCGTTGCACGTAACCACGCATCTTTATGTTTTTCAACGTCAGCAAGAGCTTGCTGGAGTTGTTCCGCGATGCTTTCTGATGTTTCCGGTTCTTGAGTGGAAGGCATTTCAGCGGTTTCAGCGACCTCTGAATTTAGTTCCGTATTTGCGATTGGGTCCTCGGATTTTTGACCCTTAACTGCTTCTTCATTTTCTTTTCCAGTCATTACATAACCACTCCATGATATCTAAGTCGAATAACTGAGGGCGAATTTTTTAATTTCAAGTGCTGCATTAAGTAAATCCAGGTCTTTATTCTGATAATCTACTGTCTTAGCTGGCACGGAACTAATGGAGAAAATATGTGGCAACGATCTTGTTTTAGGATTTGTACATCAATAATGCTCGTTATTTGCTGTGGGCTTGGTAATTCAGCGTTATCGGCGACTTCGGTCCACGTTGGGGCTAGTTCATATAGTGTTTCGGGGCAGTCTGCACTTATTTTGAGTGCTGAAATGGAATCCAAAGGACCAGTAGCTGATGATGGGCTGCGCCATCCGGCGAAAACGAAATGGGATTTGCAGTGGCGGTTCCAACAAAAAGAGTCTAATGTGGGCTGTGCAATCGACTCTATAGGGATTTCTCTGGGCATTACTCATACGAAGCCCATTTGGCGAGATAAAAATCAAGCCAGCCAGCTGTTGCTTGAACGGTGGACCTTATTTGAGAATGCGTTGACACAAATACAGGAGTATCACGTCGACCTTGCCCTCCAGGCTGCCACAGAAATTGAGGCAAGGGCGCTCAAGGTAACACCTCAAAAGAGTTGTGAGGAATTAGAGGTGATGATTGGAGCAATAGTGCACAACGTCAAAGAGAAGTATCGAAAATTAAAAGCTGATTATGAAATCAGTACCAATTATGGTCGGCGAGCGGGATTGAGTTTAATGTGAGCCATCGAGTGGCTCGTGTACTGTAATTAATTCGTTGCTCCTCGTTTTAGGGCTTCCGATCGGCTTATATTTGCTTCGTTTTTAGCGTCTATGAGGGTTTCCCCCTCGGATAGCCAACCCCCAAGATTGTCAATGGCAATTTGGTGCAAGCCTTCGATCCAAATGGGGCTGTCATTTAGGCACGGAATGTAGTGAAACTCTCCGCCCCCATGGGTAAGAAACTCTTCTCGGTTTTCCATATTGATTTCTTCAAGTGTCTCTAAGCAGTCCGCAACAAACCCTGGGCAAAAAACGTCAATTCGGCGTAACTTGTGTTTGCCCAAGTCCTTCATGGCCTCTATGGTGTATGGCTTCAGCCATTCGGCTCTACCGAATCTAGATTGAAACGTTGTAACAATATTTTCAGGCTCCAAATCCAATTTTTCAGCGAGAAGTCGACTCGATTTATAACACTCGCAATGATAAGGGTCGCCTTTTGTCAGGCTGAATTTTGGCACGCCGTGGTACGAGAGGACTAATTTTTCTGGTTTACCGTGAGCGGCCCAGTATTGCTGTATCCGTTGTGACAGCGCCTCTATATAGCCACTGTGGTCGTGAAAGTTTTTCAATAAGCGAATACTCGGTAAGTTCCGAATATTTTTGAGGCTCTTAAAAACCGCATCAAAAATGCTGCCTGTGGTGCTAGAATTATATTGAGGGTAGAGTGGAATGACTAATATTCTGTCGCAGCCCTCAGCTCTTAGTTTGGCCAGTTCACCATCGACGGACGGTTGTCCGTAGCGCATCGCCGATTTGACAATAACTGGGGAAAATGAGTTGTCAGTAAACTTTGACTGCAGGAGCTCAGCTTGTTTTTCGGTGTAGATTCTTAACGGTGACCCTTTATCGGACCAGATTGAGGCATATTTTTTTGCGGAGGCTTTGGGTCTGGTTCTCAAGATAATGCCGTTTAGGATCAGCCACCATATTGGTCTTGGGATTTCAACAACCCTAGGGTCCCACAAAAATTCACCAAGGTACTCTCTAACCGCTCGCTTGGTGGGCGCCTCAGGGGTTCCTAAATTTACTAATAAGATGCCAATTTTGGCAATTGATCCGTGGCTGTATTCGGGTTCTTTTTGGAGTTTCATTTAGTTAGTTGGGTTGCCGGAAAATAAAAAGTTAGGATTGAGAAAGCGCCCCAGATAAAAGTTTCGCCGTGATGTCTACGATGGGGATAACCCGCTCATAGGCCATGCGGGTTGGCCCTATGACGCCGACGGTGCCGACAATTTTCCCGTCGACTTCGTAGGGTGCCGTCACGACACTACATTCGTCTAAGGGAACCAAGCCAGATTCTCCGCCAATATAAATTTGAATGCCGCGGGCTCTATCGCTGGTGTCAAGCAGTTGGAGAATCCCGGTTTTTTTATCAAACATGTCAAACAGAGTTCTCAGGCTGTCTATATTGGTTGAAAGATCGGGAACGCTCAATAAATTCTTTTCTCCAGAGACGATATATTCTTCGGCTTTGAATGCATTTTCTTCGCCAGCTGATATCGCCAGCGTCATCAGCTGAGAAATGTTTTCCTTAAGTTTTTTTAATTCAGTTTGAATGCGGGACTTAATAGCGTCAAAAGACATGCCTGCATAATTTTGGTTTAGATAGTTAGTCGCCTCTACGAGCTCGGAATCTGAAAATTTACGCGAGGAGTCTAGGACCTTATTCTGCACGTCTCCATCAGGGGTAACCACGATCAGTAATACGCGTTTGTCAGATAATGAAACAAATTCTATGCGTCGAAAAGAAGTGCTGTGCCTAGAAGGCGATTTGACCACGCCGGCAAATTGAGTCAGGTTTGAGAGTAGTTGAGACGCGGTTGTGATCAGCCGGTCAGCGCTATCTGGTAGAAAGTGATCCTCAATCTGGTGTAGTTCAATTGAATCTAAAGGTTGAACTGTAAGTAATGAGTCCACGAAAAAACGATAACCGCGTGGAGTCGGGATTCTGCCTGATGAGGCATGTGGGCTGGCGATGAAGCCGGTTTCTTCAAGGTCAGCCATGATGTTGCGGATGCTGGCGGGGCTGAGTTCCAGTCCGGACGATTTTGCGAGTTGCCGAGAACCAATGGGCTGGCCATCAGAAATATGCTTTTCTATGAGTGATTTCAGTAAAATTCGGGATCTTTCATTCATCATTCATTCATTTTACAAAGTTTTTGTCTGAGCTTTAGGTTTTTTTATGCTTTAGAATTTGCGATGATACAAACTATCTCTCGTGTATAACGTAAATATGAATAAATTTAATCGGGTTTGTATAGTTGGTAAATATAAAAGTCCTGAGGTTGCGCGTCCCGTGGCCCAGGTGATTGAATTCCTTCAAGGGGAGGGGGTTAGTTGTTTGGTTGATGATTTGACCGCTCAGCAGCTATCTGGATTCAAGGTCGACTCGGGGACGATGGATGAGGTGGTCAGCCGCAGCGATCTCGTTGTGGTTTTAGGTGGGGATGGGACGTTACTGGGCCTCGCGCGAACGGCCGCTACGCACAGTGTACCCCTTCTAGGGATCAATCTGGGTCGTTTAGGATTTTTGGCGGATATCTCTCTTGACAAAATGGTAGACAGTTTGCGCGCAGTTCAACAAGGGGAGTATGTCATTGACGACCGGGTCATGCTGGATGTCAGGATTGATGATGAGCCTGGAACTGGGGTATGGGCTCTTAACGATATTTCAGTGGGTAAGGGGCAGAGTGGTAGCCTTATTCAAATGAAGGTTACTATTGATGGAGAGTTCGCTTACGACCTTCGGTCTGATGGATTGGTGGTATCAACTCCGACGGGATCTACGGCTTATGCTCTTTCTGCGGGCGGACCCATTATTGCGCCATCTGTGGACTGTATTTTGCTGGTCCCAGTGTGCCCTCACTCACTTTCAAACCGGCCTATTGTTATCCCGGGTAGTTCAATAGTTGAGATTGAAATAATGGAAGCCGTCGATGCGCGCGTGCATATCGACAGCCACACCCATGTGAATATCCGAGAGGGCGGGCGTCTTATGATTAAAGTGGCAACCTCCAAAGTTCGACTTGTTCATTCTAATGGGCACGAGTACTTTGGTACTCTTCGCGAGAAGCTGCATTGGGCAGGAACGATAGGATCGTAACGTTGCAGAAAGTTGTTTTATGTTGACCCGATTAACGGTTAAAGATTATGTTCTGATCGATTCGGTTGAGCTTGACTTAGATCGTGGTTTTACTGTCCTTACTGGAGAAACAGGAGCGGGAAAATCGATTGTTTTAGGGGCGATCAGTCTCATTTTGGGCGGCCGTTCTGATGCAGGCAACATAAGAGCCGGCTCGAACCGAGCTGATATCGTCGCAGAGTTTGATGTGTCGAGTCTGCCCCATGTTTTTACTTTTTTGGAAGAGTCTGACTTAGGTGTTGAGGATTGCGTGCTAAGGCGCGTTATCGATACCTCGGGTCGTTCGCGGGCCTGGATTAATGGAGTCCCCGTAACTGTGAAGCAACTCAGAGATCTAGGTGTTTTGCTTGTTGATATCCATGGTCAGCACGAGCACTATTCTTTGGTTGATTCATCGTCTCACTGTCAGGTCTTGGATCGTTTCGGTCATCTTTCGGGTTCGGTGGTGCATGTAGAGGAATGTTGGCAATATTGGCGATCTGCAAAAGCGGAGCTATCTCAATGCCTGGCACAAGCTGATGCATTAAAGCAAAAAATAGAGGGGTTTCTTGAAACAAAAAACGACTTAGATGCGTTAGATTTTTCGCCGCAAGAGTGGCGTCAAACGGTTGATCAACACCGTAAATTGAGCAATCTCAATGAGCTAATTAGTGCGGCCAGCGAATCAGTACATTTGCTTGGGGATGGTGATCAAAACATTCTCTCCATTCTTGCCGACGTTCGGTCGAAGCTTGATCGGGTGGCTGAAGTTGATCCTCAAATTGGTCTGATGTTAAAAGATCTTGAAAGCTTGGAGATTCAACTGTCTGAGTTTAATCGAGATCTTCGTCGATACGCGGAATCTTTAGATGTGGACCCGAGCATGGCCGACCTTTTAGATAAAAGGATTGCTGATGTACAAAGATGTGCGCGCAAATATGGCGTTTCTCCAGATGAATTATCTCAACTGAGATCGAGCGTAGAGCTTGAGCTTGAGCAGTTAGCTGTGAATACGGATGCTAAAGAGCTTCATCAAGCGGAAGCTGTTGCGCAAGATCGCTACCTTACGGCGGCTCGGAAATTGAGCTCAGATCGGACAAAGGCATCAGCTGAAATGACGCAAAAGGTTAATGCCGCCCTCACGGATTTGGCTATGTCTGGCGTTCGGTTTGAGGCTCGAGTCATCCCTAAAAGTGAACCTGGTTTGAATGGGCTTGAGCAGGTAGAGTTTTATGTATCGACTAATCCGGGTGCTGAGGCCAAGCCCGTGGGTAAGGTCGCGTCAGGTGGGGAGTTATCTCGAATATCGCTTGCGATACAGTCGGTCATTTACCAAGATTCTGCCGTACCTACGGTGATATTTGATGAGGTTGATTCAGGAGTCGGAGGCGCAGTTGCTGAAATTGTTGGCAGGATGTTGAAGGCTGTAGGAGAAAGAGCGCAAGTTTTATGCGTAACGCATTTGCCTCAAGTGGCTGCTCTTGCTGATTCCCATTGGAGGGTCTCAAAAGTTCAGTCAGAATCTGTGTCCAGCACGCTTTTACTAAGACTTCAGCCTAAAGAGTGCGTGGATGAGGTTGCTAGAATGCTGGCGGGTGAAGTAATTTCAGAGCAGGCCAGAGCTCATGCTCGTGAATTGATTAAGTTAGGATTAAGGTAAGGTCATTTTCTGTGGGTCTTTAGCTTTTATCTTTATGTGGACAGTTTGACTTGGTGCAGTCGGCGTAAATGTGCAGAGAGTGCCCGAGAATTTTAAAGCCCCTATCTTTTGCGATATTTGTTTGTCGGAGCTCGATCTCCTCGTCATAGAACTCCTCCACTCGGCCGCATTGGTTGCATACCAGATGATCGTGGTGCTCCCCCTGATCGAGTTCGTAGACGGCTTTGCCTGATTCAAAGTGGTGTCGCATGAGAATGCCAGCTTGCTCGAATTGTGTGAGTACCCGATAGACCGTAGCTAGCCCAACGTCCATATCATCCTCTAAGAGGTGGCGATAAATGTCCTCTGCCGAGAGGTGTCGCGCAGTTGACGTTTCAAAAACGTTAATTATCTTTAAGCGGGGCAGTGTTGCCTTGAGCCCCATGTTTTTCAGGTCTAATGGTGTTTTCATGGCAGTGTAATTCTTCCGAGTTTAGCCTATCATAACGTTTTCGCTGGATATTGACTAACCTTGAGGTTTAAATTTCGCATGACTGGATTCTTTACTCGTAACTTTAAGGGCTTGAGCGCTATCGCCCTCACATTTTTTCTATCCTCATGTTTCCTTTCCCCCTACAAAATGGAAGTTAGGCAGGGGAATCAAGTCGACCAGGACATGCTAACGAAGCTTAAGCCAGGCATGTCGAAGGATCAGGTAACTTTTATTTTGGGGACCCCTCTCGTGATTGATCCCCTCACACCGAACCATTGGAACTATGTGTACTTAACCGGGGCGGCTGGTGACGTCAAACGGGAGAGAACGATAGTTGTTATCTTTGAGCAGGATCTATTGAAGGGATTAGAGGGTGACGTGGTGGTGGAAAACTGGGTGAATGAGTGAGGAGAGGCATCATGGGCTCCGAATTAACAGATTTAAGAGTTAGCCAACTGAGAATGTCGTTATGAATAAATTAAAAATTGCTGTATGTGGTGCCTCAGGAAAGATGGGGCGTGCCTTAATTAGCGCTATTCGAGATGATGACGTGCTTACGTTGGCTGGTGCTTTGGAGCTGCCAGGCAACCCCTATTTGGGCAAGGATGCCGGCGCGCTACTCGGGTTTGAATCAGGCGTGAACATATCATCAGATATTGCGTTTGTCGCTGATGGGGCAGAAGTTTTGATTGATTTTACAAGGCCCGAGGGGACGCTGCGACATTTGGAGGCTTGTGTGTCCAATAAGACTGCTATGGTTATTGGCACAACAGGTTTTTCGGATCAGGAAAAGGAAGCTATCAAGCATGCCGCTGAGACTATTCCTGTTGTGATGGCGCCCAATATGAGTGTTGGCGTTAACGTTTTGTTGCGGTTATTAAAAGTGGCCTCTCAAGCGCTCGACTCGGGTTATGACATCGAGATTATTGAGGCACATCATAAACATAAAGTTGATGCTCCATCTGGAACCGCTTTGCGAATGGGCGAGGTCATTGCTGAGTCTTTGGGAAGAAATCTGTCGGAATGTGCGGTGTATGGCCGAGAGGGGGATACTGGTGAGCGTGATCAAAAGACGATTGGATTTTCCGCCGTGCGGGCGGGAGATATCGTAGGCGAGCATACCGCCATATTTGCTGGGACGGGGGAGCGAATCGAAATTACTCACAAAGCCTCGGACAGGAGTAACTTTGCGGTCGGAGCTATCAGGGCGGCAAAGTTTTTGTCAGGGAAGAGTAAAGGTCTGTTTGATATGGAAGATGTTCTTGGCAACTAGTCGTTCTTAGGATTGCAACCTCTTCTGCATCCAAGAGTTTGCTCATTTAGTGCAGTTAGTACGTTGTTACGATTGATCGATCGTTCCATCCGGCTGTATAATGTTGGCCAGGCGGGAGGAACGCAAGGCGATTCCTCCCGTTTTTTGCAGGTGCCGTAAAGGCGCCGCGTCCCCCCCAATTAAATTTGTCCATGGAGGTCGATTGTCGTATCAAAAATGTGATCCAGCGATCTTGGTTCTTGAGGACGGGACTGTATTTCAAGGTTTTTCAATAGGGTCGGCGCAGTCCGCCGTTGGTGAGGTGGTTTTTAATACCTCAATGACGGGATACCAGGAAATTCTCACTGATCCTTCGTACCAAAATCAAATTGTCACATTGACGTACCCGCATATTGGAAGTGTTGGGTGTAACGAAGAGGATTTCGAATCAGTTGCCGCTCGAGCTGCGGGACTTGTGATTCGCGACTTACCATTAGTGGCGAGTAATTTCCGTTCGACAGGCTGTTTGAGTGATTGGTTAAAGGACCAAAAGGTACCAGCTATTGCCGGTATCGATACTCGAAAGCTAACGAGGTTGCTTCGCGAGAAGGGCGCGCTATCGGGTGCAATAGGTGTAGGGGATAGTGGGCAGGCTGATCTGTTGCAGCGTGTTCGTGCTTTTCCAGGTTTAGCCGGCAGTGATTTGGCAAGCCAGGTGTCTTGTGATCGCGTGTACGAGTGGGGCGAGCCAGAGTGGCTCCTTGGCCCTGAGTTGCGGCAAAACACGGACCCTGTCCGACATGTTGTTGCGTATGACTTTGGGGTGAAGCGCAACATCCTCAGGATGTTGGTCTCTCGTGGTTGCCGCGTTACCGTAGTCCCTGCGACCACTCCAGCTCAAGTCGTACTCCGCATGGAGCCTGATGGCGTGTTCTTGTCAAACGGCCCTGGAGACCCTGAGCCCTGCACTTATGCCATTGAAGCGATCCAACAATTATTGGGTCAAGGGGTGCCTATCTTTGGTATTTGTTTGGGGCATCAACTGCTCGCTCTCGCTAGTGGAGCCAAAACGCGAAAAATGAAATTTGGACATCACGGTGCTAATCATCCAGTAAAGGATTTGGACACAGGTCAGGTATTAATTACAAGTCAAAACCATGGCTTTGAAGTTGATCAAAATTCTTTGCCTAGTTCAGTCCGAACTACGCATATTTCCTTGTTCGATGGGAGTTTGCAGGGGATTGAGCGGTCGGACTTGCCCGCTTTTTCTTTTCAGGGTCACCCTGAGGCAAGTCCCGGACCTCATGATGTGGGTTATTTGTTTGACCGTTTTGTGGACAATATCGATAGAGAAAAAACAATCAGAAACAAGCTGTAGGTAACGCTGGGAAAACTTCATGCCGAAAAGAGAAGATATTCAATCAATACTGATCATAGGCGCGGGTCCGATTGTCATCGGACAAGCTTGTGAGTTTGACTATTCGGGCGCTCAAGCGTGTAAAGCTCTTCGTGAGGAGGGTTATCGAGTCATTCTGGTGAACTCCAATCCCGCGACTATTATGACTGATCCGGAATTGGCGGACGTGACTTACATTGAGCCCATTACTTGGCAAATAGTAGAAAAGATTATTGCGGCTGAGAGGCCCGATGCGTTGCTGCCTACGATGGGTGGACAGACCGCTCTGAATTGCGCCCTGGATTTGGCTAAGCACGGAGTTTTAGAGAAATATTCGGTAGAAATGATTGGGGCAAGCAAAGAGGCTATTGACAAGGCTGAGGATCGCGAAAAGTTTAAAGTCGCAATGACGAAAATCGGACTCGATACCCCGAAATCGATGATAGCGCACAGCCTCGAAGAGGCTATTCAGGTTCAGGCTTTGATTGGCTATCCCGCCATCTTGCGACCTTCGTTTACGATGGGTGGGACTGGTGGAGGCATCGCGTACAACAAAGAAGAGTTCGTTGAAATTGTCGCAAGAGGCCTGGATGCGTCCCCGACCAAAGAGGTTTTAATTGAAGAGTCGGTTATCGGGTGGAAGGAGTTTGAGATGGAGGTTGTTCGTGATCGGGCGGATAACTGCATCATCATCTGTTCCATTGAAAATTTGGATGCTATGGGGGTTCATACGGGTGATTCGATTACCGTAGCGCCAGCCCAGACGCTGACTGACAAAGAGTACCAAATCATGCGTAATGCCTCGATAGCGGTTTTGCGTGAAATTGGCGTTGATACCGGCGGTTCAAACGTGCAATTTGCGATTAACCCAGATAACGGCCGCATGATCGTTATCGAGATGAATCCTCGGGTATCCCGTTCTTCAGCGCTTGCTTCAAAAGCGACTGGCTTTCCCATTGCTAAGGTGGCAGCAAAGCTCGCAGTAGGGTTTACGCTTGATGAGCTTAAGAATGACATAACAGGTGGGCAAACCCCTGCTTCGTTTGAACCTACCATCGATTATGTGGTAACCAAGATTCCACGTTTTGCATTTGAGAAATTCCCGTTAGCTAATTCACGACTCACAACGCAGATGAAATCTGTGGGGGAGGTTATGGCTATTGGACGAACGTTTCAGGAGTCTTTTCAGAAGGCGCTCCGTGGCTTGGAAATTGGGATCGATGGTTTAGATGAGCGCTCTACAGACCTCGAAACGGTACGCACCGAAATTGCGGACCCGGGACCCGAGCGCATATTGTATGTGGCTGACGCATTTCGTCTTGGTTTGAGTGCGGAAGACATTCATCACGTGAGCAATATTGACCCTTGGTTTCTTGCGTTTATCGAAGATTTAGTTCTTGAAGAGCGAGAGATCTCAAGTGCTTCGCTGCAGGATTTTGACCAACCTTTTTTAAGGCGAATCAAGCAAAAGGGTTTTTCTGATCGACGAATAGGGAAATTACTGGGTGTCGATGAATGTGAGGTGCGCGATTTGCGGCACTCATTCTCGATTCGTCCTGTATTCAAAAGGGTTGATACCTGTGCCGCAGAATTTGATACGAATACAGCGTATATGTATTCAACCTATGAAGAGGAATGTGAATCACGACCATCTAGTCGCGAAAAGATCATGGTGTTAGGCGGAGGGCCCAATCGAATTGGCCAGGGTATTGAATTTGATTATTGCTGTGTTCATGCCTCTTTAGCGCTTCGTGAGGATGGTTTTGAAACTATTATGGTGAATTGTAATCCTGAGACTGTCTCTACTGATTACGACATTTCCGACCGACTTTATTTTGAACCACTGACACTCGAAGATGTGTTGGAGATTGTCGAAGTGGAAAAACCTAAAGGGGTCATTGTGCAATACGGAGGTCAAACGCCTCTTAAATTAGCCGCTGGATTGCATGCGGCTGGTGTTCCTATCATTGGTACCAGCCCAGAGATGATTGACTGTGCTGAGGATCGAGAAAAATTTCAAAAGTTACTGTCGGATATTAACTTGAAGCAGCCTCCAAACCGAACAGCCAGAAATCCTGAAGAAGCGATAAGCTTAGCCGAGGAGATTGGTTATCCGCTGGTTGTGCGTCCATCTTATGTTTTAGGTGGTCGGGCGATGGAAATCGTTCATCATCAATCAGACCTTGAGCGTTATATGAGGGAGGCTGTAAAAGTCAGTAACGACAGTCCTGTGCTACTAGATCGCTTTTTGAATGATGCCATAGAGGTTGATGTTGACGCGATCTGTGATGGCTCAGATGTCGTGATTGGCGGGATTATGGAGCATATTGAGCAGGCCGGCGTTCATAGCGGGGATTCTGCCTGCTCGCTTCCGCCGTTTAGTTTGTCCCCAGCGCTTCAGGATGAATTAAGACGTCAAACTGTTGAGCTCGCTAGAGGGCTCAAAGTGGTCGGGTTGATGAATATACAGTTTGCGATTCAAGGTGAAGAGGTTTATGTGTTGGAAGTCAACCCGCGGGCATCTCGCACAGTTCCTTTTGTCTCTAAGGCTACTGGTCGGCAGTTAGCTAAGGTGGCGGCGAGTTGCATGGCAGGAAAAAAACTCGTTGAAATGGGTGTCACGTCAGAGATAGTCCCTCCTTATTATTCGGTGAAAGAAGCGGTTTTCCCGTTTATCAAGTTTCCTGGTGTCGATACCATTTTGGGCCCAGAGATGCGCTCAACTGGGGAGGTGATGGGTATTGGCCAATCCTTTTCAGAAGCCTTTGTAAAGTCTCAGTTGGCCGCGGGGGTGTTGTTACCGACTTCGGGTAAAGTGTTTATGAGTGTTCGAGATCAAGACAAGGATAAGATTGTTGATCTCGCCCGAGAGCTATCGGCAAACGGGTTTGAGTTAATTGCCACACATGGTACTGCGCGTGCTCTTTCTGAGCATGGTTTGCAAGTACATCGGGTAAATAAAGTAGCTGAGGGGCGGCCTCACGTTGTTGATATGATCAAAAATGGCGAGATCGCAATGATTATTAATACGGTAGATGATAGTAAGGTGTCCATTAAGGATTCGTATTCGATCAGGAGAACTGCTCTACAAGGGCGAGTCACCTACTTCACCACGATTGCCGGAGCAAGAGCCGCGAGCCATGGGATCAGTCAAATGACTGATCTGCATGTACGCTCTTTGCAAAGCGCTCATAGTATGCTTGGCTGATTCGTTAACAATCACGCATTTAAATTGTAAAGGATTTTTGGTATGTCAAAAGTTCCTCTCACGATGGTAGGGGCAGAGAAGCTCCGTGAAGAGTTGCATAAACTAAAAACTGAGGAGCGACGGTCTGTAATCAACGCTATTTCAGAGGCTAGGGCTCACGGCGACTTATCCGAAAATGCAGAATATGATGCAGCTAAGGAGCGTCAAGGTTTTGTCGAAGGGCGGATCATTGAATTAGAGGGGAAGCTGTCCAACGCCCAAATCATTGATCCCTTAAAGCTGGATGCTGACGGGCGTTGCGTTTTTGGTGCGACCGCGCGCCTCTGTGACCTAGAAGCTGATCGAGAGGTTACCTATCAAATTGTAGGTGAGGACGAGGCTGATATTAAGGGCGGAAAAATTTCTGTTAATTCGCCCATAGCGCGTGCCCTTATCGGTAAAGAAGTGGGGGATGTGGCGGAAGTCGATGCGCCTGGCGGGATTAGAGAGTACGAAATCCTGACTGTGCAATACATTTGAGTGCCATCAGAAGAGCTGAGAGTTTGATTAAGATTTCACGTTCGTCCTCAGTCAGTATTTTTTTCGTTTTTGCGGTAGACAATGAGCACCTTGCCGATATGATCAATGGGTGTCGCGCCGAGTGATGAGACAATCTCAGACATGATTTTTACGCGCTCTTCTCTATCATCCGAATGAATGCGTACTTTAATTAATTCATGGGCATCGAGGGCGATGGCGAGTTCTTTCAAGACCGGTTTACTCAGCCCTTTGTCGCCGATTGTTACCACGGGGTTGAGGTGATGTGCTTTCGCTTTAAGTTCGCGCTTAACTTTGTCTGATAGTGGATTCACTTTTTCCCCTGAGCAAGTATGTTTTGTAGGCACGTATTGTAATCACAATGGAGTAAATAAGTTGCGGCGTTATGTCAAAACGTAAAAAAACTTGGATGCAAGAGCACGTATCTGACCCATTTGTTAAAAAAGCAAATTCAGAGGGCTGGCGATCACGCGCCTCGTTCAAATTACTGGAGATCCTTGATCAAGATAACCTAGCCATGCCGGGTATGGTGGTTGTTGATTTAGGAGCGGCTCCCGGAGGCTGGAGTCAGGTGGTGTCGCAGCGCGTGAAGGGCAATGGGCTAGTGATCGCGGTAGATTTGCTGGAAATGTCAGCATTGCCTCAAGTGAATTTTATCCGGGGAGATTTTGCGGAGCAGCATACGTTAGATGCAATGGAGGCCCTATTGTCAAATCGTGAGGTGGGTCTTGTAATTTCTGATATGGCCCCCAATATCAGTGGTGTGAAGTCTTTAGATCAGGCCCGCTGGTTAAATTTGGCTGAATTGGCATTTGATTTTGCGCAGCAGTATTTAAAGCAAGGTGGGAACGTGGTCATCAAATGCTTTGAGGGTGAGGGGGCTAAGCAATTTCGCGAAAGTGTAAAATCCAGCTTCCAAAAGGTCCACATTAGAAAGCCGCAAGCCTCTAGGGATCGGTCCAGTGAATTTTTTATCGTTGGGTTGAACAAAATTGATTGATTGAGGCCTTACATAAGTAAATTCAGTCTAGAATAGTATGTTAATTGAAGCTCGGAAGTGCTCCGAGCGTTAGGTATGGTGGGAGTGAAATTTGAATAATACGATGAAAAACATAGCGGTATGGCTGGTGATCGCACTCGTTTTAATGACGGTTTTTAATCAATTTAGCGAGCGTCAACAGGAACAATCTTCTGTGCCTTACTCTAAGTTCATTCAGGACGTTAATTCCGGTGGTGTTGCTGGGGTTACCATTGACGGTCGAAATCTCAAGGTTCAAAAGACGGATGGGCAGCGCTACAGTGTCTATTCACCTTCTGACCCATGGTTGGTTTCTGATTTGCTTAAGGCTGGGGTTGAGGTTGAAGCAAAGCCGGAGGACGAGCCTTCGCTGCTGATGAGTATTTTCGTTTCCTGGTTCCCTATGCTGCTGCTCATAGGGGTTTGGGTTTTCTTCATGCGTCAAATGCAAGGCGGGGGTCGAGGTGGGGCGTTCTCCTTTGGGAAAAGTAAAGCTAAATTGTTGGGCGACAACAATAATGGCGTCACGTTCGCCGATGTGGCAGGTTGCGATGAGGCTAAAGAAGAGGTTTCTGAATTGGTCGATTTTCTTCGTGACCCTGGAAAATTTCAAAAGTTAGGCGGTCGAATCCCTCGGGGCGTGCTCATGGTGGGCTCACCTGGCACCGGTAAAACCTTGCTTGCAAAAGCAATTGCTGGGGAGGCGAAGGTCCCTTTCTTTTCAATATCTGGTTCGGACTTTGTGGAGATGTTCGTCGGCGTTGGTGCTGCTCGAGTGCGGGACATGTTTGAGAACGCTAAGAAAAACTCGCCGTGTATTGTGTTTATCGATGAAATCGATGCTGTCGGTCGTCAGCGTGGCGCCGGTCTTGGTGGTGGCAACGATGAGCGGGAACAAACGCTTAACCAATTGTTGGTGGAGATGGATGGTTTTGAAACTGGAGTGGGCGTGATTGTTATTGCTGCGACCAACCGGCCCGATGTGCTTGATCCTGCACTGTTGCGTCCCGGCCGCTTTGATCGCCAAGTTGTTGTGCCTCTCCCTGACATTAGAGGCAGGGAACAAATATTGATGGTTCATATGCGTAAAGTACCTATCGCAACAGATGTTAAGGCGGACATTCTCGCTCGCGGCACGCCAGGGTTTTCCGGCGCTGATTTGGCTAACTTGGTAAATGAGGCGGCCTTATTTGCGGCCAGATCGAGTAAGCGCTTAGTGGACATGACGGATTTTGAGAGCGCTAAAGACAAAATCATGATGGGGGCGGAGCGTCGTTCAATGATAATGCCGGAGGCGGAGCGTAGGAATACGGCCTACCATGAGTCTGGTCACGCTGTTGTAGCGAGACTCTTACCCAGAACCGATCCAGTTCACAAGGTGACGATTATTCCTAGAGGTCAAGCGCTGGGCTTGACCATGCAGCTTCCTCAGGAAGATCGCTACAGCATGGATAAGGAGCAAATTCTTCAAAACATATCCGTATTGTTTGGCGGGCGCATTGCTGAAGAAGTTTTCATGAAGCAGATGACGACTGGCGCATCGAATGATTTTGAACGTGCAACTGCTATGGCCCGTAGGATGGTGACTCAGTGGGGTATGAGTGATGCGCTTGGACCGATGGTTTACGGCGAGAATGAGGGTGAAGTATTCCTCGGTAGGTCAGTCACGACGACTAAGAACGTATCTGAAGCCACGCTGCAGCGGGTGGATGCTGAAATTAAGAAAATCATTGATGAGCAATATGGATTGGCTCGGAGTTTAATAGAGGGAAATCGAGAAAAAGTCGAGCTGATGGCGCAGACATTGCTTGAATGGGAAACTATCGATGCTGACCAGGTCAACGACATCATGGATGGTCGTCAGCCAAGGCCGCCTAAACCTACCCAAAGGCCAGAGGAGCCCAAAAGCCCACCTGAGGCGCCAAATCCAGAACCGACAACACGACCTGCAGAGGAAATTTAGGTCGTATTTATTCAGTCAATGGATCTTAATTTTGTTTGGGGTGCCTCTCACTTTCAGTTAGCCCGACCGATGGTGATGGGGGTGGTGAATGTCACCCTCGATTCCTTTTCGGATGGCGGAGACTATGTTGATCTTGCGATAGCGGTCGAGCGAGCGAAAATCCTATTTGAATCTGGGGCCGACATCATTGATGTTGGCGGGGAGTCTAGCCGCCCAGGTGCGCAGCCTGCGAGTCTAGACTTAGAGCGAGGTCGCGTGATTCCGGTGATCCAGGAGTTATCTCGTTTGGGCATCCCGTTCTCTATTGACACACAAAAGCCGCGTTTGATGGAGGAGGCGATTGAGTGTGGCGCGTGCCTCATCAACGATATCTCGGGCGCTCAAGATCCTGAGGTTGCATCTATTGTGGCGCGTACTAATGTTGGAGTTTGCGTGATGCACATGCAAGGCTCGCCTAGAGTCATGCAGCAGAATCCGAGTTATCAGGATGTTGTTCAAGAAGTATTTTCATTCTTGCAGGAGAGGGTTGTATCTTTGATTCAATCGGGGGTGAAGCCTTCTAACATTGTGGTTGACCCTGGTTTTGGTTTTGGCAAAACGCTTGAGCATAACTTGTTGTTACTCAGAAATTTAAATAAATTTTGTGATTTAGGACACCCGGTCTTGGTTGGTCTTTCGCGAAAGGCAATGTTGGGAGTCATTACGAATAAAGAGGATGTTTCAGATCGATTGGGTTCGAGTATCGCTTCGGCTATATTTGCGGTGAGCCAAGGTGCTGACATCGTGCGAGTGCATGATGTGAATGAAACAAGAGATGCTCTTTTGGCTTGGCAGTTTTTCTCTGACGCAACGCTTACGGGGGCAGATAAGTGACAGCGCTTAGAAAGTACTTTGGTACTGATGGGATCAGGGGGGCGGTTGGAAATGATCCGATAACCCCTGACTTTATGTTGCGTTTGGGGTATGCCGCAGGGAAGGTTTTCTCGAAAACACGCGCTTCGGAGGCTGCAGGTCGTACAAAGGTGCTGATCGGGAAAGACACTCGATTATCCGGATATATGCTTGAGTCAGCACTTCAGTCTGGTTTGGCAGCGGCCGGAGTAGATGTCTTGCTGACAGGACCGCTTCCAACCCCGGGGGTTGCGTATTTGACGCGTGTGCTGCGACTGAGTGCGGGGATCGTGATAACGGCTTCTCATAATCCATACCAGGATAATGGGGTTAAGTTTTTTTCTGCCCAGGGCAACAAATTGTCGGATGTCGTTGAATTTCAGATTGAGCAATATCTCGCGCAAGGCCCTGATGCGGTTGTTTCAGATGATATTGGCAAAGCAAAAAGAGTCGTTGATTCGGTAGGTCGATACGCGGAATTTTGTAAGAGCTCATTTCCCCAGACGCTTGATTTGTCGGGAATGCGTGTGGTCTTAGACTGTGCGCACGGGGCGACGTATCAGGTTGCTCCTGCTGTATTTAGAGAGCTTGGCGCGACAGTTACTGTCATGGGTGGTGAGCCCGATGGGATTAATATCAATCTTAATTGTGGGGCATTACACCCCGAAGCTGTTCGCGACCGTGTGCTTCACGAAAACGCGGATATTGGCATCAGTTTTGATGGTGACGGCGATAGACTCATCATGGTTGATGCTGAGGGGGTAATTTACGATGGGGATCAGCTTTTATATGTGATTGCGAGTCATCGAAAGTTAGGCGATCAGGATGGCATTGTCGGCACTTTAATGACTAATTTGGCGATCGAAAATGGATTTAAGAGCTTGAATATTCCATTTTTACGCTCAGCCGTTGGTGACCGATACGTCTATGAAAAACTGATCGAGAACAATTGGGTGCTTGGTGGGGAGGGGTCTGGACATATTATCTGCCTTGATAAACACACTACCGGCGATGGTATCGTTTCTGCTCTCCAAGTGCTCGCAGCCTTAAGGCAGTCACAGCAGACTTTAGCGCAATGCTTGTCAGCGGTGAGGCTCTATCCTCAGTTGCTTCACAATATTCGACTTGTGCGCAAATTGAATGATGGCGAGCTTGTCCAAATTCAAGAGGTGGGAGGCATTATCTCGGAGCAATTGGGACCGAAGTACCGGGTGCTAATTCGAGAATCAGGTACTGAGCCGTTGCTTCGGATCATGGTCGAGGGCGAGAGCAATACGGTCGTTGAAAAGGCTATCAAAGCCTTGGCTGATTCGATTCAGACGCTTCTTCCTCAAAAAACTCATTAGTATTGTCGGTGTTGCGGGCCTTGTTCCACGCAAACATCCGTATGAGTAAGGAATCTATCTATTTGTATTGTCCGTAATGACAGGAGGGTGATACGCACATTTTAAATTAGTTAAAACCGAGTGGTGGCTTAGAGGCTTTGTAATTTAACTGTAACACTCAGTAGGTATAAAGGCTGTGAGTAAAAAGTAATTTGACGTTATCTGATAACCGTACTCGTGATTTAACCTTCAAAGGAGTTTTTAATGTCTTTTCGTTTTTTAGCTTTGGCCTTGGCCACAGTTGTGATGAGCGCGCCGGCTGTTGCGCGTGATTATATATCGATCGCTGGTTCGTCAACGGTCTTTCCTTTTGCAACGATTATTGCAGAAAAATTAGGTCAAAATCCTGCTGTTAAGACACCTGTTGTTGAGTCTGGCGGATCTTCTGTCGGTAAAAAAGGTGTGTGTGATGGGATTGGTACCCAATTCATCGATATTGGTAATGCCTCCTCGCGCATGAAGGCCAAAGAACTTAAATATTGTGATAAAAATGGTGTGGCGCTCACCGAGATAAAAGTGGGTTACGACGGTATCGTTTTGGCAAACTCAAAAGATGCGCCATTATTACAAATTTCTCGATCTGACTTGGGTAAGGCATTGACGGCTGAAGTGCCCGATGAAGCGGGTCAAAACTGGATCCCCAACCCTTATAAAAAATGGTCTGAGTTGAATCCAGCCTACCCTGATGTTGCCATTAGAGTCTATGGCCCACCAACAACGTCAGGCACGAGAGCGTCATTTGCTGAGATCATTAACGAAAAGTCTTATTGTGGGAAGGACGAGGTCGCTAAGGCTCTATCCTTGGCTCGAGATGATAAGAATGGAAAAAAATGCCGCGCTATGCGTACCGACGGGGCTTACATAGAGGCGGGCGAACAGGACAACCTGATTGTTCAAAAGCTGGCTGAGGATCCAACTGCGTTCGGTATCTTTGGATTCTCCTATCTGGATCAAAACTCTGATAGCATTCAAGGTTCTGAGTTAGATGGTGTGGCGCCTACATTTGAGGCGATTGGTACGGGTGAGTATAAGGCTTCACGTGCGCTATACTTTTATGTGAAACATGCGCATATTGGCGTAGTGCCTGGGATCAGCGAGTACATGACTGAGTGGACAAAACACTGGGGTGATGACGGGATTCTTGCAGATGCTGGTATGATTCCAATGAGTAAAGCTGAACGCAAAGAAATGATGGATCGTATGAATGATCTGCCAGTTCTGAAGAAGGGTGACCTTAAGTAGTAGAAGTCAAATAGGTTCGCTAAGGAGCTAGCTTTTGACTTAAGGCTAGCTCCTTTTGCATTTGAAAAGGGATGTATACGGTGTCATTAACAAGTCTATTGCTCGCGGTGCTCGTTATTGGCGGAGTTTATTTCTACCTGGGCCAACGCTGGGGTGCGAGACAGTGGCTCGCCTCAGTTAAGTTACATTCGTTGCCCCGCTACTATGGATTTTGGGCGGGGATGGTAGCCGCAGTACCGGCGCTTCTACTTCTCGTTAGCTTATCTCTCGCTGACGATTTTCTATTTAAATCGATGTTAAAAGACTTCTATCCTGACGACGTGATTAACGGGGGTGGGGTGGCACGAGCTATAGCCTTTACTCAGGTTATGAATTTTGTCGAGGGCATCCACTTTGGTGCGCCAGAGTCATGGGTGCGGGAGGCTGGTGATGCGTGGGTCGGGTGGCAACGCGTTGCGGATCGGGTGATAGCTGTTATCACAATTGGATGTGCTCTCGTGGCAGGTTTTTTTGCATTTCGTCAAATTAATCCGTCATTCCGAGCTCGAAATGGTGTGGAGCGCATCATCTTATGGGCACTCATAGCGAGCTCAACAATCGCAATACTGACCACCATTGGGATCGTGTTGTCCGTATTATTTGAGTCGATACGGTTCTTTAAACTAGTTCCAATCCAGGACTTTATTTTTGGACTTGAATGGAATCCTCAGTTTGAAGGAGCTGAGCGGGCTGGATCGGGTGGTGGTACCGCTACTTATGGAATGTTGCCAATGTTTGTTGGCACATTTTTGATATCATTTGTCGCGTTAACGGTGGCGGTTCCGGTGGGCTTATTTAGCGCTATTTATCTTGCTGAGTACGCGAGTCATAGAACTCGCTCAGTCGTTAAACCATTACTTGAGATCTTGGCGGGTGTTCCAACAGTCGTATACGGTTTCTTTGCGGCATTGACCGTTGCTCCTTTTATAAGGGCGGTTGGAGCCTCATTTGGGGTGGAGGTCGCATCTGAGTCCGCCCTTGCCGCTGGCTTGGTTATGGGCGTTATGATTATTCCATTTATTTCCTCGCTTTCCGATGATGTTATCAACGCTGTACCGCAATCACTTCGTGATGCAGCCTATGGATTAGGCTCAACAAAAAGTGAGGCGATTCGTCAGGTGGTATTGCCATCTGCACTACCTGGGATTGTCGCGGCAATCATTCTTGCTGTGTCTCGGGCTATTGGCGAAACCATGATTGTGGTGATGGCGGCGGGTTTGGCGGCCAACTTGTCATTTAACCCCTTAGATGCGGTTACAACCGTGACCTCACAAATTGTTACTATTTTGGTGGGTGATCAGGAGTTTGAGTCCGCAAAAACGCTGTCTGCTTTTGCTCTGGCTTTAGTGTTAATTATTATTACTTTGGGGCTCAATTTCTTCGCGTTGCAAGTTGTGAAGCGATATCGAGAACAATATGATTGATTCAAATACGAGTGGTGCTTTAACGCCAGAAGAGACGGCTATTCGGGTGGCAGCAACACTCAAGAGGAGGGGGTTTAGCGAGCGACGTTTTCGATATTTGGGCGTCGGAGCAATCACGCTAGCACTCTGTTTTCTGGTGTTTTTATTCGCGGGAATATTGTCAAAAGGTATTCCTGGTATGTTCCAGCACTACGTGACCCTAGAGGTCATGCTGGATAAAGAGAGAATGGACCCAAAGGGCGACATGAGCGTAGGGTCTCTCTACTCCGGCGATGCTGTTAGTTTGGTGGGCGAGGCTTTATTACGGACTTTGGGTGATCCGGAGGGCCGAAAAGATAAACGTGCAGCCCGATCGATATTATCTTCAGGCTCAGCATTGCGGTTGACTGAGTTCGCACTGAAGCATCCCGAGCTTATCGGCCAACGCGTTCCAGTGAAACTTGCCGTTGATGATGATATTGATTCATTCATGCGCGGGTTCATCTCGAGGGATACGCCGGAATCTGATAGGCGGCTAAGTGACCGGACGATTGAGTTTGTCGACGTATTGAATCAGGCGTCTTTAATTTCCTATGAGTTTAGTGATTATCTGTTTCTTGGCTCCGCATCAAGGAACGCGGAAATTGCTGGTATTAAGGGCGCATTAATGGGATCGATTTGGACCTTAGGTGTCTGCCTTTTGATCGCTTTTCCGTTGGGCGTAGCGACTGCCGTTTACTTAGAAGAAATTGCCCCTAAAAATCGAATGACGGAGATCATTGAAATCAACATTAATAATTTGGCAGCTGTGCCATCAGTTGTTTTTGGAATTATGGGGCTCGCAATTTTTATTATCGCTTTCGGGCTGCCGCGCTCGATACCCTTGGTCGGGGGCATCGTGTTGGCATTGATGACGTTGCCAACCATCATTATCTCGTCTCGTGCCTCTATTCGCGCGGTACCTCCGAGCATTCGAGATGCGGCATTGGCGATTGGCGCCTCAAAGATGCAGACAATTTTGCACCATGTGATCCCCCCTGCTTTGCCGGGCATGTTGACGGGCACCATTATTGGGATGGCTCAAGCGCTGGGTGAAACGGCGCCACTTCTGATGATTGGCATGGTTGCCTTCATCGTTGATGTGCCTGGTGGGGTGGTAGAGCCGGCGACCGCGCTTCCAGTTCAGATCTTTATGTGGGCTGATTTTGCCGAGCGTATGTTTATTCAAAAAACCAGCGCAGCGATTATTGTTCTGTTAGCCTTTTTGATTACCATGAACGCAGGCGCAATTATTCTTCGAAAAAAACTTGAACGACGATGGTTATGATTACGAAACAATGGACAGCGCATGACTGATGCAGTGACGAAGATGGGAGCGGTGAAATTTCAAGATCGCGAGATTCCTCAAGAAACGGTTGGGGAAGTCTACGTTGAAAACGCCAGGATGACTGCTCGCGATGTGAGTGTTTACTATGCTGATAAGCTCGCGGTTGATAATGTGACTTTGGATATTGGTTATAGCGAGGTTATTGCCTTTGTAGGGCCTTCTGGTTGTGGTAAGTCGACTTTGCTTCGATGTTTTAATCGGATGAATGACACGATCGACATTTGTCGTATGGAGGGCATGATAAAAATTGATGGTGACGATGTCTTTGACCCTAAAATTGATGTGGTCTCCCTTAGGGCGCGAGTTGGTATGGTCTTTCAAAAACCGAATCCATTTCCGAAATCAATTTTTGATAATATTGCTT
>DFDI01000027.1:0-1658 GCA_002367635.1 Betaproteobacteria bacterium UBA3031
ACCCATTAAACCTATATTAATCAATTGCTTATAGTCTAAGTACAGTTCCCGCCGCCACCACCAAAAACCAGAAAAGGCCTTTAAAGTACCATAAAATACTGATTGAATTGAATTTTAAGGTATATGTGTATCTGATATTTTAAATATCCACACCAAGGAGTAAGTACAATTTTTGATGTACTCCGTTTTCAACCTTACGTGGTAGTGCAAATGCTTGAATCGGATTTACCGTAGATCGATTTTGGACTGAGTTATAATCTAGGTTGGTTGGATTAGTCGGTTAGTTAATAAATACCAGTAAACTGTAACAATGTCTTCTCGTTTGTTACAAGGTTTGTAAGCTAAAATGATCCATTGTGTTGAAATGGCTAAAGAAAAAATAGCGGGGAAGTTTCCTAAAAGGCTATGTAAGTTACAAACCAGTTACAAGCCTATTAATAGTGCTTGTAACCTATTGTTTTTATTGGGCTAAATCTAGCTCTACTATTGAGTGGGAGTAATAACAAGCCCTAAAACCCCCATTCCTTCCCTGTTTCCCTTGTTGTAAAGACGCATTTCTTCGTTTTTGTTGTAAACATTGTTGTAAAGTTCTGCTACTTTTGAAGAAGATTACTTTTCCAAGCTAGGAAGTGTCTAGTAAAAGTTGGGAAGTCCAATCTGCATAGTCAAGGCTTCTGTATGGTTTAACGGCCGGTATTATAACCCTGGGTGTCAAGTACGCCTGGAGTAGGGCCTTGTTTCCTAGTAACCGCCCAGCCAGCACCCCACCCTAGGGGCACACCCCGATAAGTCGGAATGGTTCCATTGCTCTCCTCAGTTATTACGGAGATAAGGCAAACTCAACTCGAATGTGCGTCGAACTCCTTTTGTTAGCGCGGGGAAGCATTGCAGGCCCTGAACTCTGTGAATCGCCTTTTGATTTTGTAATTTAGTAAGGTGTAAGATGAATGCCACTTGGCACAGAGAAAATCGACGAACTAGGAGCAGAGAAATCGAATTTATCTGGGATCGCAGCAACCCATTTGTAATTGATGCCGTCGTCAGCGTCAGCGAGGTTGACGGCTACGGCCATGTCTCCACTCACAACTATATAAAGTGGATGATCGATTGCGCCTTTGACCATTCCACCGCCGTCGGCCTACCTGAGTCTACATGCAGAAAACTGGCTCGCGGCATGGCTGCAGTAAAATTCAATGTCGATCTGTTGGGCTCGGCCTATGAACAAGACCGACTGCGGATCGCTACCTGGATTGTCGAGAGCGACGGCAAACTCAGACTGAGCCGCCAATTTCAAATCATCAACGTTAATACCGGTAAGACGCTGGCACGCGGATTTTTCAATTTCGTCTGCACCAACCTGGACAATGGCAGACCTACTCGTCTGCCACCACTTTTTCTCGAGCGCTATATCGTCGCGAGCGAACCGCTGTAAATAATCAGCTTTGGTAGAAAAGAATTCTATTAACCACCACTATAGGTTCCGTCATGAAGCTTTATGATCTCCCACCTTCACCTAATGCTCGCAGGGTAAGAATATTTATTGCCGAAAAAGGATTGGATATTCCTACTGTTCCGGTCAATATGATGACCGGAGAAAACCAGACCGAGGAATACCTCGATAAAAATCCGTTAGGAATGATGCCAGTACTGGAACTGGA
>DFDI01000027.1:1903-3365 GCA_002367635.1 Betaproteobacteria bacterium UBA3031
GACGGCACCTGCATCAGCGAATCTGCTACTATCTGCCGTTATCTGGAAGAAACTAACCCCAATCCCTCGTTGATGGGAAACGATGCGCTGGACCGCGCTCTTGTAGATATGTGGCACCGCCGAATGGAATTTGAATTGCTCGATCCCATTATCAAAATTTTTGTGCATACCGGTGAGATTTGGAAAGGCAGAGTCACTCAAATTTCCGAGCTCGCTCAGATCAACAAGGTTAATGTGCTGTCACGGATGGAATGGCTGGATAAAGAGCTTATCGATCGAGAATTTATTGCCGGTGGCTATTACACGGTCGCTGATATTACGGCGCAGTGCGCCTTCGTTATGGCTAAGGCTGCTGTAGGTGTTCGCATTCCGGCAGAACTAAAAAATCTTAATGATTGGTGGGAGCAAGTTTCGTCCAGACCAACTGCCAGGGCGTAGATTGTTAAAATAGAGGGCACGCTGAGCCGATCGGCGAAGAGTAGGGTTAATACGACGCAAGGGCATAAAACGGCTGAAACAGAAACCCTATCACCACGGTTAGAGGATACTCACAAATTAACTCCTAATCCGCCTATATTGGGCCCATGACTTAATCAAAATATACAAGCGCTATCGGTTCCCAAAAGAGTGCGAAAATAAACAGGCGCAGCATCGGTTCCTCCAATTTTCTGATGATTATCAGAGTGGTATAGGCAAGAAAGGAACCTGTATTAGGACATCGGCATGGATTGCGTGTTAAGTAATCACAGACTTCGCTTTCCCCTGTAGAGCTTTCAACCCAAATCCGGTGCGCTCATAAAAGGCTGCCAGCAATAACGAAAACATCCAGCCGGTCATGCAAAACACCGCCCAGGGCATGTAGTCCACTGTAGGTACGCCTAGGGTTGTTGCCATGAAGATCGCAGATACGGTCCATGGCATAAGCGGTTCGAGAATTGTCACCGAGTCTTCTAGCGAACGCGACAGGTTCTCAGGGGCCAAGCCGCGATCACGGTAACCGTCCCGAAACAAGCCACCAACGATTAATGCAGTGACACCGCCGTGGCTAGTCAGCGCGATCATCGTTGCACCCGATGCCAGCGTTGCTGCGACTAGCCCGAAAACAGACTTCGCTCGTCCGATCATCGTCTGCAATAGCTTGTCCAGGGCGCCGGAGACATCCATGCCTGCGGCAAGCAGGAACGCCGCAATAATAATAATGAGAGTGGTAGACATCGAGTTGACGCCGCCGCGGTTTAATAAGCTTTCCAGCATGTTACTTGGCGTATTGGCAACGATTTCGATCATCTCGACATTGAATCCAGAGATGGCACTGAGGATTGCGTTGTAGGCGCTGAATCCGTGCACGCCGATTCCAATCAACATCGCAGTAACTGAGGAGACTACCATCACCAGCGCTGCCGGCTTGCGATTGAATGTGCCCAGAATGACAATTAGCACGGGTATAAATACGAGCCAGCTC
>DFDI01000003.1:0-5867 GCA_002367635.1 Betaproteobacteria bacterium UBA3031
AGGGCGACTAGCGCACCAATTGAAAGTGGGATGTGAAAATAAAGCCATAACCGCACCAGGGTAGCAGCCCGAACGTAGGTTCGAAGCCGACGGAGCAATTCTGACTTTCGAGTCAAAATCGTTCGAAGCTTTCTTAATGCTGATTCCTGCTCATCACCGGAGACCTTAGCCTCATCAATGAATTCCAAGGCTAATCTTGTCGAACAATCCTTAGGCTCTACCTCCAACATTTTGGATATGGAACCACCGATTTGAGTACCCTCAGCTCCACTGAGGACCGCAGCATTGATTTCGTCGCCTAATCCCATTGCGACTTCCCTGGCCTGCAAATCCAGTTCCGACAATTCAAGCAAAATCTCCGCTCGAGTTAGGCCTTGCCTCGAGCCAGTTAATATCGAGGGGTATCTGACATAACAAAAAACACCGTACATGCCACTCGTCACTGTGAGAAAAACCAAAACCCAGAGAAGCGAATGTAGGTTTACACCAAGCTGGAAACCCGAATGAAACAAACTGAGGAAGACAACCAAGACCCCAAGATAAACATGGGCGCTCAACCAACCTTTTAGAGGATCCACACCGGTCATAAACTGACGTTTTTTTACCCCGAACCACGCCAAAAATAAAACCAGCCCAGCACTTATGACGCCGAATGTGTAACCGAACCACGTCCCCCCATTTGGAGTTCGACCCGGATCATGCCAGAGATACGCAATCAGCGTAACAAGCAGGACAAAACCACTAATTTTTAAATACTTATAGCCTTTATAGGCTAGAAAAGACTCGCTTAATTTAATATCCATGAGACTAAGACGCTTTCCCTTGTAACTGCATTAAAGCCTGCGGTGCAACGCGAATCGCTGCGCCAGTTGGGCACGCTCTAACGCATGATGGGCCGCCTTCCAAATCTCGGCACATGTCACACTTGACCGCTTTTTTAGGTGCTTTTTCACTGGTATCATTTTTTGTAAACAATCTAGATAGAATCCCAGTCTTCTTATTGTCGAGCGACGCGAGTTGTATGACGCCGTAAGGACAGCTACGTGCGCAGTTACCACATCCAATACAACTATCTTCGATAAACACCTCTCCAGAAGGGGAACGTTTTATCGCGTCCGGAGGGCAATCAGTCATGCAATGTGGATTCTCACAATGACGGCAGGATGTCGGGATGTGCATTGTTTGATAAGTAGGCCCCGCCTCACGATCCAAACGCGACACACCATCGTGGGTCTCGGCACATGCCTTTTCACAATTATCGCAACCAATACATAAGGACTCGTCAATGAGCAAGACATCTGTCGCTTCACTCACACCTTGCTCGAGAAGAAACTGCAGAATGCCTCCACCGTTTCCGGTTTGAGACGCGCGTTCATTTTGGGTAATTCGATCTTTAAATTTCGACTCTACTGAAGCCTTAAGTTTAACATTCGAATCCATCAGACTCTTAAAAGCTGACCCGTCGATTTGGATAGTCTCACAGGCAACTGCCGCAGTGACGGTGGCGGATCGAGGTGCATTTGAAACCAACCCCATTTCACCAACATAATTACCAGAAGCCACATAATTGAGCACGACACTGCGTCCGCCTAGACGCTTTGACACGGAAACCGAACCCTTTCGAATCAGATGAAGCGAATCCGCCTCATCCCCCTCATTAAATAAGACTTCACCCAACTTGAATGACTTGATTACAGAGCTCTCAGCGATCTCAATAAGGTCTTGTCGCGGGACGTCGGGCGCGATATACGTTTGGATCTGTCTGATCGCCGCCTCTCTATCGAGCGCTTGACGCACATCAGGCGAATTACCCCTGACTTTAATCATTGTCCGTCTTGGAATTTCTATCAACACACAGCTTGATTCCGCTTTGATCGTTGCCGTTCTTCTACGCCCGGAAATCAATCCCATCTCACCGAAATAATTCCCAAGACCTAGAATAATTCGCTTTTCCAGATCGTCTTCGTCAACGACCACTGCAACCGCACCTTCAAGAACGACATAAAAACTGTTGGTATAGTCATTCTTCTCAAAAACCACATCTCCAGGAGCACATTTGTGCACCGTAGATTCAACCATCATCTCCCTAAGCATCAGCGCATTTATATTCGCAAATACCGGTATCGACTCCCGCACGTTCTTTAGAAACCCCTCTACATCATCAGTATTTAATATACTAATTTGAGATTTAAGGATTGGAGCATCTGCTGGTTCGACCGCATTACCAAGTATGTACTCAACAACTTCATAACCTTGGTTCATTGCTTGCTTAATTAACGGATAGCCGCCCAACGCACCAACAATATACAAACCAGCAACGTTAGACTCATATTGCTCCGTGCATTCAGGAAGTGCATTGCGCGCATCAGATGGGAAGACGACCCCACAAGACTCTACAAATTTACGTGGCGGGGACGCGCCCATTCGAGCAATCACCCTATCGCACTCAATCGTTACCTCTCCATCGGGCGTTTCAACAGTCAGTGTCCCCACGCCTGCGCCAATCGTGCTTGCCTGATATATTGGCTGTATCCTGCCCGCATCTATAGCAGACATAATCAACGCCTCGTTAGCAGGCTTCGCTCTTGCAAAATCTTCGCCTCGATTCAACACGTAAACGGTATTTCTAACCGATAAAGCAACGGCATTTTCGATCGCCGCGTCACCCGCTCCGATCACAATAATACGCTCAAGCTCATACTCGTCAGGGTCATCGAGCTGGTACTGAATATGAGGCAAGTCAGCTCCGGGCACTCGAAGTTTATTGAGGTTACCTTGTAATCCTATACCTAGAATCACGGTTTCTGCAGTGACGGTTGCACCGTCAGCCATCTTAATAGTGAAATTCCCCTTTTCACCCTCTATTCCCACCACCTCACTATTCAGTCTCACATTAACCTTCAATGAGGCGGACGTGTCATCCCAATTATCCAGTATGTCCTCTCGTTTTCCAGCTGCGAACGGCATTGGCGACCGCAGCGGCAAAACATCCGGAGTGGACATTACGAATTTACCTTTTTGGAATTTAAAGAGTGTGTCCGACAGATGGGACGATTTCTCGATAAGAACATGAGGTACGTTAAGCTCCGCCGCGTGACCTGCCGCACTTAGCCCACCGGGTCCAGAACCAATAATTGCTATTTTATAATCTGCTGTCACGTTGCCTCTTGTCTTGCGCCTGAGCGTCACGGTCAAAATTCAATTAAAAGTAATACTATCCGATGCCAACCGCATAATCAAAGAAAATACTGCACATTAGTTTCAATATCATCAGATGATACGTTACATAGCGTCATGCATATTAATAGGCATGACAGGTACTCGGGAGTACAACCAATCTTTGGTCTTCACAAAGACATTAAATGAGCAATCCCAGTGTGCATGCTACAGATTCGGTGCGCACATTATTCGCAAAAAATACGATGTGTATGACTTACAATTAAGTACTAATAAAAATTGCAACATGCAACATGCAGCAAATTACATGCTACAAGAGCTGATCGTGATAATTATTGGTTACAAGAAAAATTAATTTCTATCGTACATTAGCAAAAAAGAGTAGAGTACTTTTTTTGGGATCTCACAAAAAAATGAGCATTCAATTGGCTATTCAACCTTTCAGCTAATCGACTCAGACCTTTCAAGTAGAGCCGACCATGTTTAATTTGGGAGTTATTCAAAAAAACCCTAGTCAATGGGCACCATCTATAACCTACACATCCGGAGTTCAAAAAAAAATATGTCTAAATTACACGGCAGCGACAGTAAAACACAAGAATATCTAGACCGATATATGGAGGGCGTAACAAAACGCAATCCAGGACAACCAGAATTCGTACAATCAGTTTACGAAGTCGCATCATCGATATTCCCTTACATCGCAGACAAACCCAAGTATCACAAATTGCAAATACTCGAGCGTATGGCCGAGCCAGAGCGAGTGATTTCATTCCGAGTCCCATGGACTGACGACGAAGGACGCATCAGAACCAATCGAGGATGGCGCATTCAATTTAATTCTGCAATCGGGCCTTACAAAGGTGGCTTAAGATTCCACCCAAGCGTGAACGAGTCGGTGCTGAAATTTTTAGGCTTCGAACAAACATTTAAAAACAGCCTCACGGGTCTTCCAATGGGAGGAGGCAAAGGTGGCGCGAATTTCAATCCAAAAGGCAAGTCAGATTTAGAAATTATGCGATTTTGTCAGTCCTTTATGACCGAACTCTATCGCCACATTGGCCCAGACACAGATGTGCCTGCAGGTGACATTGGTGTTGGCGGTCGAGAAATTGGCTTCTTGTTTGGACAGTACAAACGCATTCGCAATGAATTCGTTGGCGTACTTACCGGAAAAGGACTGGAATTCGGCGGATCCAAAATGAGAACAGAGGCCACAGGTTACGGTGCGATCTTTTTCATGCGCAACATGTTAGCCCAACATAAAGACACCATTAAAGGAAAAACCGTACTGATCTCAGGATCTGGCAATGTAGCAACTCACGCAGCCGAGAAATGTTTGCACCTCGGAGCAAAACCCTTAACCATGTCGGACTCTGGTGGTTTCATCCACTGTAAAGACGGCTTCACACAAGAGCAAATTGATTGGATCAAAGATCTAAAAAATGTTCGTCGTGGACGAATCTCTGAAGCAGCTGATCACTTTGACAATATCACCTTCCATGAAGGTCGCCCTTGGAGCGTGGCTGGTGACTGCGCAGTGCCCTCTGCAACGCAAAATGAAATTAACGCAGAAGAAGCAGCAATGCTCATCAAGAACGGTGTCAAAGTAGTTGCTGAAGCTGCCAATATGCCGTGCGAACAAGCAGCGGTCGAAGCCTTCTTGGACGCCGACGTTTTATTCGGCCCAGCAAAAGCCGTTAATGCAGGGGGTGTTGGTGTTTCGGGCTTAGAAATGAGCCAAAACAGCTCGCGAATTGCTTGGGACAACGAGCATCTAAAAACACTCCTCGAGAATATGATGAAGGAGATTCATGATTCCTGCGTTAAGTTTGGCGATACAGGTGGGAAAAATACGAATTATCTACAAGGCGCAAACATCGCTGGCTTTGTTAAAGTAGCCGATGCCATGATTGCCTATGGACACGTATAAGCTTTACCTTTAATTGGGCAATAAAAAAGCTGCCTTCGGGCAGCTTTTTTATTACTCTTGAGGTGGTTTACCGTCATTCACCCAAAACTTCCACCATGGCTTGTCTGCAGCAATATCAGGCTCACTTGCATCAACACCAGACACCTCTGCGTTATTACTCTTACTCCAAAAGTCCCACCATGCGCTATCAGCATCCTCAGCCATAGCCGCCCGCAAACCAGGGAAATTTAAATTAATAATCGTATCAATCTTGCTTTTGGAATCAGGCAATCCAGACTTCTCATAACTCGCTGCTAAAATTTCAAGAGCCCGCGGGGTATGCGGTGCTTTTGGATAAGTCTCAATAACTGCCTGGGCCCGATTGATAGAGGCGACGTAAGCACCTCGTCGATAGTAATACTCAGCAACACTCGTCTCATGCTCAGCAAGCGTATTAACCAAGTAAGCCATTCTTAACTGTGCATCCTCAGCGTACCGACTCTCGGGAAAGCGTTTAACCAAATCTCTCAATGTATCGAAAGCTTGACGCGCAGATCCCGGATCTCTTTCCGCGAGATTCTTAGATACGAATATGCCCAATAACCCTTTGTCATCATTGAAGTAAACCAGTGCCTTCAAGTACATCAAGTAGTCGACATGTTTATGCTCTGGGTGCTCCCGTATGAATCGATCACAGGCCATTAGCGCCGATGCGTTATCATTCATCTTCCAATAGGCATAGGCTATATCGATCTTGCCCTGCTGTGCGAACGGCCCA
>DFDI01000003.1:6157-6980 GCA_002367635.1 Betaproteobacteria bacterium UBA3031
ATCGAGCCGACCTTTGGCGTTTGTGTACAACTCCTCCGCAGTCCAATTTTGCGTCGGATCTTCTTCGAGCCCTGCGCAACCCAAAAAAATCATCTGTGAGAGTAGAATTGGAACTAGTAATAAATTGCTTAAACGTGTCTTCATTAATGTTGACTCTCATTAAAATTAATATGAATCTAAAACGCTTTAAAGACGCGCCACATCGGCTGTTGCGCCTTGAGTGTCAATTATATGCCAGTTAGCAAAATCCACAGTGGCTACGAACTTCAGATTCCGGAGTCTCATATGGGACAACGACTCGATCAAGCCTTAGCAACCTTGTTTCCACAATTTTCAAGAAGTCGTCTTCAACATTGGCTGGCCTCCGGAAACCTCCTCGTTGACGGTGAGATCGTGAAAGCCAAAAAAAAGGTTTTAGGTGGGGAAGTAATTTCTATTTTAACAAGTGATAGCGCCGAAGACTCCGCATTTGAACCAGAAGACGTTCCCTTTGATGTCGTTTATGAAGACAATGATTTAATTATCGTAAATAAAACAGCCAATATGGTGGTGCACCCTGGCAGCGGGAATTGGTCTGGGACACTGCTAAACGGTATTTTATTTCGCTATCCTTACAACAAAAACATTCCTAGGGCTGGCATCGTCCATCGGCTAGACAAAGACACGACAGGACTCATGGTTGTTGCGAAATCTTTAGAGGCTCAAACAAGCCTGGTGCGACAGCTCCAATCAAAAAGCGTAAGAAGAGAATACTATGCGCTCGTCTCCGGAAAATCTCCGAGACAAGGTACGATTGATGAACCCATTGGACGACACCCACGTA
>DFDI01000110.1:0-3724 GCA_002367635.1 Betaproteobacteria bacterium UBA3031
GGTACTATCTCTAACAGCTCAATATTACACACACACACTACACAACCTAGGACACACAGCAACAACAACACCCCCGGAAGAGGGAACCTCAAAATTCTGAAAATCTCTGCACACAGAAACACAAATATGCCAACCAGGCAACAAACGCTCAAAATTACTAGATGAGATCAAAAATGGTGCCCTTTGAAAATTATCGACTAATAAAATATTTGATTGAATTGATAATGAGTTTTTTATTGCCTCAGGCAGCCTGATTAGATGTGTTATTTGCAATGATTGTGCACCCCCACTCGTAGCGCCTGAGACTGGGCCGCTGGACGTCGCTCCAATCGGTATTGAGAGGCCGCCCACAGGGTTTGACGCAGCATTTAGGTCCATCAGACCTTGACCAAAAATAGTCGCGTCGGCGTAAATACCGGATTTATTCGCAGTAGTAAATAACCTTGTACGGATTTGCTGCAATGTCAGAGAAGGAAATAGACTTTTAAGAGCAGCAAGCGCACCAGACACATGTGGCGCCGCTTGGGATGTGCCGGATAAGCGAACCAAACCGTCACCATTACCATTCATTGATTGGATGCCGGTACCCGCATTATCACCACCGCCAGGCGCAGCAATACAGTAATCAGCCGAAACTCCACATCTATTCGTATATAACGGCTCTAATCCGTTTAAGTCTACTGCCACTGCGACGACCCATCCTGCTTCCAGACCAGCGACTAATTGAGGGATACCAGCCTCAGCGCTCGGATCTGTTTTACTCGAGTTGCCCGCAGCGAAAACAATAACCCCGCCAGATGAGACATACGTTTGTGCTTCACCAGAATAAAGTGAGAGAGCGGCAACTTGTGCAGCGGCACCGCTTTCTGATATTGATACAGAGGAACCCCAAGAATTATTCATAATGTTGACGCCATCTGTCCTCGCGCGAAAGAGCATATCTGCAAGCTGCGAATTAGTAGCAACAACGACGCCATCTGCATCCATTATTCTATAGTTCGCGATCTGGGCATCGAAGGCGATTCCATGCATGAATTGACCATTGCGAGGAGCCGCAATGATTCCTGCGACATGAGTTCCGTGTCCATTTTCGTCCGACGCACTGCCTACAACTTGATTAACCACATCAAAAGATTTTGCAACGTCAACATCAATGTGGGAACTCTGATCTGCATCCGCAGAGACCTCTCTAACGTCAACCCCACTATCAGCAACCCCTACAATAACTCCAGACCCTGTCCCACCACGCTCAAACATGTTTTGTGCTTTTACAATACCAAGTCCCTCTTGTGCATTGAACTCAGTAGTTTCAAATACAGACGCATTTGTTGAAGAACGGGTGAGGCCACCACCACCGCCACCGCCACCGCACGCGGATACAAATATAACCAGGACTGATAGCGTGATTCTTAACTTCATATCATATTTTCTGAGCGTGTCGTCTATATTCCGAAAAACTGCCTTATTTTTTCATCGCATACGTTACCTATGAAAAGCTAACGGTCTATGTTCTACCATTAATACTATTCGTATCTTTTCATGCTGAACAGTTAAAGATACAAAGACACATAATTGACAGTCGGCTAGTGTCAAAGATGCGACAAGCTCCATCAGTAATAAACCTCCCCAGGGGGGATGGTCTACGCAGGCTTACGTGATCTATAGATAGCCGGTCAGACTAAAAAAAGACGCCATGAAGGCGCCCTTTCTAACAGTCATGATTACTGATGACACGAACTTACTTAATACACATAAGTGTCAATCAATAATAGGGCCAGATATCGAGTCCGTAACGCCTAACTCAGGCGATATTTCATCAAGCATTGGGCGCAATGTGTCCAAAAATTTAATAAGCTCGGGTCGAGCCGCAGCAATTGCATCCTTGTTGTCCCAGACAATAGTCGTTTGAAATCGACCATTCCCCGCATCTACAATCTGATGAGAATGACATCCTGGATACTGAGACACATCAAACTGTGACACAGCTTTTATCAAAACCTCCTCTTGACCCGTCTTAGCTTGAAAACGAACACTACTTATAAAACTACCCGACATGATTTAACCTCACAAATATTTAAGATTTACTAGCGTTTATAAGTATGAATTAATAGCCTCACGTGTGGAAGGTGCCTCTTGCCAAATTACTGGAAATTATCATCAAGATTAACAACCATATAGCTGCCCGAACCTTTACCCCCTAACAGCGATCACCTCACGGTTTAAGTTTTATCTTTAAAGTACGTCATTAATCCCAGCACATCAGAATTTAATTCAACGCTCTCAACTTGACCCTTCACGATATGCTTTTTAGCACCAAAGCAGTCACGGACCTCATCAATATTTTGGATCGTTACAGATGTCCTCAAATGTAGATTAGGAAACGCCTTTAGTGTCTCTTTTTGTACTTTATTCATCATGACACCTGAGGCTCGATATTGATTTCCCTCGACGTAAATATCGAACGTACCCGTCCTCAATATCTCTTCTGCTAGAAGACCAGCTACGGGAGCATTCCATCGATACACTTTGGGTGTGCTGTGCTCAATGAATGTTTCATTTCCCGATTTAATAGCAACGGTGTTGTACCAATCCCACAACGTGACGGAATAAGAATTTGATCGCTCTTGATTCAAATCAAGCCATTTCTTACCCTCCGAATAAATCAGAAGCTCATTGTGGTGAGGTCGTTGCTTACAGACTGCTGTAACCGCAGAAAACTTCTGGTCTGCCGGGAAAAAATGTAATGCATTTGTGAAGTTATCAAATGTGACGTCACTTCGATCCGGCTGGTGCCAATGCGTGTGACGATTCAAATATCCTTCGTCGATGTTCAACCACCGATCCCAAACATCATCAACAATCTCGGCAGGTGCATTATCAAAAGCAGTCTTGTCCACATACAAAGCAGAGTTTTTAGGTCCATAAGACTCGTGTATTTCTTTGAACTGCCCAGACGATTCTCCAGCCGTCTGTTGGACCGCGGTGCGCTTAACTCGCCCTACCTCGTGATTACCAACCTGCGCAACTTGTTGCTGGACCGATTCATCGTTTAGTTGATCTGTCTTATCACCAATAGCCTCCAATACACTCGGAAGACCATGTTTTTGTGTTGGTAGCGTTCTGATCTCTTCGGCGCTGGTGCTGGCCATTAAATAGACAGCTACGAACAACCCTAATAAACCTACCGCAGTGCCCCACTGAATTATTCTAATCATAATGTTATCTCCTAATTAATCTTTGATATTGAGTTCAACCATTTCTTGCTGCACTCGAAGATTAATCAGAAGTTATGAACATATAGTGGCTGGCTTGTGGCATTTTGACGTCTAAGTGCCCTAACATGACGCCACACGATTGCCACACCCTCGCCCCATCACTTCCACATTAGAGCGCTAATCTAACCACTCCTCCTCCCTAGAGGACCTCAGACAGTCTACTGTGTCGATTCAGTGACGATCGGCTTGCTTCTCCAGAGGCAAAGACTGCTCTGAGGTCTTCACCTTTTTTAATAGTTAAGCCATCAAGCCTAGGAATAGTTCTAATCAGTCTTAGGCGCCGCGGGGGCGAACCTACTGAGGGTTACGTGATCTATAAGATATGCTGGTCAATACAAAAAAGGGCGCGACTGAAGCACTCATTGAGGAAACCAGTTGCTGCAGGAGGACACTTAAAAACAACACACATACGAACTACCATTTTACTAATGGCAAGTAGATGCGGGCTT
>DFDI01000110.1:3851-4075 GCA_002367635.1 Betaproteobacteria bacterium UBA3031
CAAGTAGATGCGGGCTACCTGTTTAAAGTAATTTAATTCATGTGAAAGTTATTTCTTTAACTTTTCAAATTCAGCACAACCGACTTCCAATTCTAAGTCACAAGCCAAACCCAAAAATTTCAACGCTTGACTGTCACTCTGCTTAACACCCAACCCCTCTTCGTACATCCCTCCTAACATCAAGCAGCTATATCCACCACCACCATCACAGCCTTTCTCGTAAT
>DFDI01000098.1:0-5125 GCA_002367635.1 Betaproteobacteria bacterium UBA3031
GCAGACAGAGTTGGTCGATTTCAATTAGCCGATCAAGGGACGCTTTTTCTCGATGAGATAGGCGACATGCCTCTTGATTTGCAGGTTAAACTTCTCCGGGTGTTGGAAGAGCGAGAAGTCATGCCGGTGGGGGCCTCCCGCGCTGTCCCCTTTGACGTGCGTCTCATTGCCGCCACCCATCAAGATCTCGAGGGCATGGTTGCCCGCAAAGAGTTTCGCGAAGACCTTTACTATCGCCTCAACGTGGTACCCATTGTTATTCCGCCCTTACGCGATCGACAAACCGATATCGCTGAGCTTTGTCATTATTATATTTCGCTTTATTCAGACGACCGCAAGATGAGCTTCACGCCTAAGAGCATCGAAGTGCTGTCTAGATACCGGTGGCCGGGCAATGTGCGAGAGCTCGCAAATTTGGTCAAGCGGCTCTCGGTACTCTCTCCTGAACCCGACATTGAGCTGGCTACGATTCCTGCGGCGTATCTGCCGCCTCAATTGGCGGAGCTGCTGCGAGCAGAAGAGCAAGAGGACGAGACTAGCGAGCCAGGACTGCCCCCTGCATTTATGGCCCAGCTAGGGCAAGAGACAACGTCTAAACTAAGCCAACCCGTGAGCGAGGTCGAGCGAATCGTCAGGCTGTCTCAGTCGATGGATAGCCTGCCAAAAGAAGGCATCGCCACAAAAAACCTCCTTGGCGATATCGAATCGAACCTTATCCGTGTCGCGCTTACCCAGAGCGAGGGGAATGTCTCGAAGGCAGCCAAATTACTCCAGATAGGGCGAACTACGTTAATCCAAAAACTCGAAAAATATCAGATAGAAACCGCTCTTTAGGCTCACCTCATTACTTTCACAACCCTCTAGTACCCCCTTCGGAACGGCGCACTCTAACGGCGCAACACCTATTGTCATTTTTAGGACAGGCTTGCTGTAAAAAAGCGGACATTTTTCTGTAAATCAAGGAGAAGCCGCATCGTAATTAGGCTTAAAATGTTGTTTTAATTAGGATTTAATTTTTTGGCCCAGTAATTGCTATATCTAAGCAACATAGCGGAGCCGAAACATGATACAGCTTGAAAACGAATTTACTGTCGACGAAAGATACGATGACGAACAGCCGTTTGTCTTCGTCGATGACAGCAGCATTGCCCTATTCGAACTCGCCTGCAAAGTGGGTAAGACCGATGTGCCGGTGCTCGTTAATGGCCCTACGGGCGCCGGCAAAGAGATCATCGCAAAGGTGATACATGAATCGTCATCGAGGGAGACGCAGCCCTTCGTTGCCTTAAATTGCGCAGCTATACCCGCTTCTTTGGCAGAGGACATGCTGTTCGGGCACGAAAAAGGCGCATTTACCGGCGCCCATAAGATAAGCAAAGGCTATTTTGAGCAGGCGGAGGGAGGAACCCTATTTCTGGATGAGATAGGGGAAATGCCGCTAGAACTTCAGGCAAAGCTATTGCGTGTGCTCCAAGAAAAGAAAATAGTACGTATAGGTGGAAGCACGCCTATCGACCTGAACGTCAGAATAGTAACGGCAACCAACGTCAATCTAAAGCAGGCGGTGGCACAAAAGCTGTTCCGTGAAGATTTATATTATCGACTAAGCGGATTTAAGCTCACGCTTCTGCCACTAAGTCAGCGTAAAAAAGACATTGAGGCGCTCGCGTATGTTCTCATTCAAAAACACTCTCGTAAGCCCTTCCCAAAACTAAAAAGCTGCGCGAAATCTGTATTGTTAAGCTATTCCTGGCCCGGAAATGTTCGTGAGCTCGAAAATCTCATCTGTCGGGCATTAATTATGTGCGATGGCAATGAGATCAAGCAGAAGGATATTCTCTTTGATGAAGAGGAAGGCGAAGTAGCACAAAGCGGTCAGCACTCGGGTCACGAAGTTGCTCGTCACGCGGTTAGCAACGTTTGCGCTGACTATGATGATGTAGATCGCTTGGAGCGTAGGGATGATTTACTCATAAGCTCACTGCGCAATGAACTCGAGTACCAGAATATTATGGCTGCAATGGCAGTCAGCGGTAATCGAGAGAAAGCAGCAGAAAAATTAGGTATAAGCCCACGCACACTTCGATACAAAATCAACAAACTGCGGGATCTCGGCATGGCTGTACCTACAGCCTATGCAAGAGTGTAACTCAAAATAACAAGGATACTGCAAAATGGAAATCAAGGCCGAAGCCAACGCATTACTTTCACAGATAAGGGATTATCAGTCAAAGATTACTGACGCGCGCACATCTGAGTCAACTGAATCAGGCGCCGTAGGCAACAGGACAAACTTTGGTGCAGAAATGTCGCGACTATTGTCAGACACTTTGAGCAGCGTCACAGAAGCCCAATCAAGTGCGTACAATCTGAGTAATGCATACCAGGCAGGCGAAGACGTCGCTCTAACCGAAGTCGTACTTGAAATGCAAAAATCTTCTTTGGCGTTCGAAGCGACACTGCAAGTGCGTAACAAAGTGCTGCAAGCGTATGAACAAGTAATGAATATGCCTGTTTAGGCAGAGTGTAGGCATCGACCTAAGCACGGAGAATTAATATGGCCACAGCACAAGAAGCATTGCCAGGACCGGCATTTTCAAATGCAAATGAGGGGTTTGGAGGAGCAAACAGACGCGAAGCCTACCCAGCGGATAACGCAAATTATCCGCTGTCACAGTCTCAGCAGCTAGGGAATCAAGTAGGCCCTCTGTTGCAGCGATCACTGCCAGGAATCATCATGGTAGTGACGCTATTTGCCCTAATCCTTCTATATAATTGGATAAATACTGGCGACTACCGACCCTTATTTCCAAACATGCCGGAATCTGAAAAAAGCGAAGCTTTCGACTTATTGTCGGGTTCGGCATTTCCTGTAAGGCTTGATAGCCGTACGGGCGATATTCTTGTTCCGGCTGATCGATACTATGAAGCAAGAATGATGCTTGCGAGCTCTGGATTTGCCGACCCAAGCTCTGCCCAGTCTATGAATATGCTGGACGACCAGTCTTCACTCACAAGCAGCCAGTTTATGGAGGAGGCACGCTATAGGGCGGCCACAGAGAACGAGCTAGCCAAGAGCATTGTCCAAATATCCTCAATTAAAACGGCGAGGGTCCATCTAGCCGCGCCTCGTCAGAGTTCTTACGTGCGGAATCGAGTTCCCGCGAAGGCCTCTGTGGTTGTAGTTGGACACCCCGGGCGCATTGTCACCCAAGCACACGTGCAATCGATCACCAGTTTGGTATCTTCAAGCGTTCCATACTTAGCAGTAGAGGACGTCTCGGTCGTCGATCAGCAAGGAAATCTTTTAACCATGAGTATGTCGCCAGGACTAAAAATGGCAGATATGCAGAGCACTTATAAACGCTCAATAGAGAGTGATTATAAGGCAAGAATTGAGCAGTTATTGGCGCCAATCGTAGGCATAGAGAATGTAAATTCTGATGTAGACGCATCCATCGACTTCTCCGAGTTCGAAACTACTTCAGAAGTGTTCGATGAAGCGGGGCGAGGGCCGATTTCACGGTCTGAGGTGTTGTCTGTTGATAGAAGCCGTGGCGGCTCAAATGTGGGCGGAATTCCGGGAGCTCAATCAAACATAGCGCCAAATGATACGGCGATTAATAATACGAATGACGAAGCGATAGATCCTATAGAGCAGCCTTCACTCCAAACATCAGAGCCGACGAGTACCCGTACTACCCGCAATTATGAACTAGATAGGTCGATCAAGTATTCTAAGGACGCTGTCGGAAATATAACTCGTCTTTCGATAGCTGTGGTAATCAATCAGAAAGTACTTGATGGGGTAGCTGGAGAAGACGTGGACGGCGAAGAAACTCCTCGTATTGGCGCTCTAAACGTTGAACAACTAACTGAGTTAGTAAAGAGCTCAGTTGGCTTCGACGAGGCAAGAGGCGACCAAGTGTTAGTCATCGGGTCGCCTTTTATGGAAGCGACGGTGATTGAGGAAATCACTACACCATGGTTTGAAAACTCATCAATACAATTCATCGCTCAGATGATTGGTATAGTTATCGCTTTCGCTCTCACGCTCTTGTTTGTTGTGAGACCAGTCTTAGCGAACATGCTTAAAAAGAACGATGGCCCTTCTTCTCAGAATGCTGGAGGTGGCAACTACCAACAGGCATTCGCAAGTTATGAACATCAAGTCGCTCATGTACAACAAATGGCCGGCCATGATGCTGCTAAAGTCGCTAGCAACATTAAAGATATGATTAGAAAGTAAGAATTCGAGAACTATCATGGCTAAGAAAAAAAAAGACGAAATTGAAAGTAATGGGCCTGCCGAACCTACGGCGCTTGAGCTAGAGCTAGCCAAATTGCCTAGTACAGACAAGGCAGCCGTAATAATGCTGCTGCTTGGTGAAGAGCATGCGGCAGAAGTTCTTCGTCACCTTGAGCCCAAGGAAGTGCAAACACTTGGTCAAAAAATGACGAGCGTCGCGAACTTATCGAAAGACGTTATAAGTGGGGTGTTAGCTGAATTTATAGACTCAACCTCAGGCAAAACGAATTTAGGAATAGGGAGTTTAGGCTACACCCAAAGTGTCTTTAATAAAGCGCTTGGCCAGGAAAAGGCTGCGTCAGTTTTAGGAAAAATAATGCCTGGTGAATCGCTAAAAGGGTTAGAGATGCTGCAATGGATGGATGCTAAATCAATCCATGAATTTATCCAGAACGAACATCCTCAAGTCATAGCTGTTGTGCTTTCTGTGTTGGAGCATGATACGGCAGGAGAGTTACTTAAGTTTCTCAGTGAGGACATACGCGCTGATGTGATCGCACGAGTTTCATCTCTAGATGCCGTTAAGCCAAGTGCTATGTCGCACCTTGAAGAAGTTTTAAGAGAACAGTTTTTGAACAAGTCAGGAACTAGTTCAGCGACATTTGGTGGTGTTAAAACCGCAGCACAAATTCTGAAATATTCTGGCTCTGAGGTTGAGTCAAGTATCTTAAAGTCTGTAAACGAACTTGATAAAACCTTAGCTGAAAAATTAGAAGAGAATATGTTTACGTTCATGAATCTCGGGGGGCTAGATAATAAGAGCATGCAAACGCTCATTAGAGATTTAGAGAATGATCTTCTCATTCCGGCCCTGAA
>DFDI01000098.1:5340-6197 GCA_002367635.1 Betaproteobacteria bacterium UBA3031
GACGATCTCGAAGCGCAGGGACCGATCCGTATCACTGAAGTTGAAAAAGCGCAGAAAGAAATTATGCGCGTTGCACGTAAGTTATCTGAAGAAGGCGAGATAATGTTGTCTACAGGAGGAAATGAATTTGTCTGACGTTCCTTTCACGACTAATTCAATTGTTCCTCGAACGCAAAATTCGAGCGCAACCGAGTTTGTGCGCGATGACTTTTCGACAAAATTCTCGGATTCTAATAGTGAATTTGAAGAGTGGAATCCACTGTCTAATTCAAAATCAAGTAGTTTAGGAGATCTCCAAAATCCTGCAATTGGTCTTCATTCGGGTGGAGAAGATGCAGAAGAGAGAAATGGCGATGTGAGCGCTGCACGAGAGATCGATGAGTCTAAAGAAGCTATAGATGGTCAATTTGAAAAAGGATTCCGTGAAGGAAGGGCGGAGGCTGAGCGAAACTTACAAACAAAAGTAGACGAGGTGGACGCGCTTTTAAAGTCACTTAAAAAAGGCCACTGCGACATATCAGAATTTTATGCTCCGCTTAAATCGTTAACTGTAAAAGCAGTCGAAGCTGTGCTGAAGGTTGAGCTTCCCGAGTCAAAAGCCGCAATCGAGCGTATGGTTTCGGATATTTTAGGATCGATCGGGTCACTGGCAGATGCTCCAGTTAAAGTTGGATTAGCCAAGCAAGATTATGAGAATTATTCTGAGGCGTTCCGTGATCAATTTTCTTCAGTAGAATTTGTGATGGACCCTAAACTATCAAGAGGTAGCACTTACGCTGAGATGAGCGACAGAACTATAAATGATTTTTCTGAGGATCGACTTGCGGAAATAGTTGAGAAAATTTTTAGCAATGAGT
>DFDI01000098.1:6563-7687 GCA_002367635.1 Betaproteobacteria bacterium UBA3031
TTGTTTTTAATGCCATTCGAAAACATCGAGGGTGTATCTCCAGGTTCTAGAGTAAGCATCTTATCTAAAAAATCGATCGGTGGTTTTAGCTGGGATTTACAAGGCCGGGTAATAGACGGTTTGGGTCAGCCGATAGATGGGAAGGGTGATCTGGAATACACACAGCCAGTAAACCTTGAAAGTGATCAAGTTCCGGCGCTCGAAAGGCAAAATATTACGGAGGCTCTTCATACCGGCGTAAAAGCGATTGACGCATGTTTCACGTTCGGTAAAGGTCAGAGAATGGGTCTGATAGCAGGTTCTGGCGTTGGGAAGAGCGTTTTGTTGGCGATGCTAACGAAAAACACTCAAGCGGACATAGTAGTTATTGCGTTAATAGGCGAACGCAGCCGCGAAGTTAAAGAATTTGTTACAGAAACGTTAGGCGAAGACGGTCTTCTCAGAGCAGTTATAGTTGCCGAATCAGTGAGCTCTTCTCCAGTTAAGCGGATAAAAGGCGCTAAATTAGCTCATACTATTGCTGAAAAATATCGCGCACAGGGTAAAAATGTTCTTCTATTAGTTGATAGTCTTACTCGCGTAGCGCATGCGCAACGTGAGATCGGGCTTGCTATAGGTGAGCCACCAACTGCGAAAGGTTATCCACCCTCAGTTTTTGCTCTATTGCCCACTCTTATTGAGCGAGTAGGAATGGGTAACTCGTCTGAGGGTTCGATATCAGCCTTTTATACAGTGCTTGCCGAAAATGATGATCGATCAGATCCGATCGTAGATATTTCGCGTGCGACTTTAGATGGGCAGATTATGCTTTCTCGTAAGCTAGCTGATGCGGCCCACTATCCCGCGATCGACCTTGAGGGTTCTATTTCTCGCGTCGCTGAAAAAATTGTGGCTCCAAGCCAAACTCGTCAAGCAAGATTTATTCGCAGGCTCTGGTCTTTGTATAACCAAAATGAAGACCTCATACAAATTGGTGCATATGAGAGCGGTTCTAATACCGTGCTCGATACTGCCATAGCACTCAAGCCAAAAATTGATCAGTTTCTCATCCAGCAAAACAATGAAGTTTTCTCTTATGAGGACACGCTTGGCCTTCTTGAACAATTGGAAAGTGAGTCTCAATG
>DFDI01000017.1 GCA_002367635.1 Betaproteobacteria bacterium UBA3031
AATAGGTCTGCTGCTGGTTTGATGAGGCTACAGTGAGACGGGGTGCTCATCGCAAGCAACATTGCGCGCTTAGCGCCAAGTTTTTTTGCTTCCTCAACGGCTCTTTCAACCGTTTCTTTGTCTCCAGCTATCACGACTTGTCCTGGGGCGTTGTAATTTGCGGGTTCTGCTACGCCTCCCTCTGCCGTAGCATTTTGACACGCTAAGATAATGTTTTCATCACTTAAGCCCAAGACTGCAGCCATAGCACCTACACCTGATGGCACGGCATTTTGCATCAGCTCTGAGCGTTGCCGGACAAGCTGTACTGCATCGATGAAGTTAAGTGCGCCAGACGCCACCAAAGCGGCATATTCCCCGAGACTATGGCCAGCTAAAATTGAAGGTAACTTGCCGCCCAATTTGATCCAAGCGCGATAGATCGCAACGTCAGATATGAGCATTAGAGGTTGTGTGTTGGTTGTGAGCGCGAGTTGTTCCTCTGAACCCGCGTGCGCGAGCTGCCACATATCCTGTTGGAGGATTGCTGAGGCCTCTTCAAACGTGTCTTTTACAACCGAGACCTCAGAGAAAGCATCCATCATGCCCACCGATTGGGATCCTTGGCCGGGAAACAAAAAAGCTATTGTCACAATCGTTATTCCTTTATTTAATACTAGAATTCAAGAAGAGCCCCGCCCCACGTGAACCCGCCGCCAACACCTGCGAATAACAATAATTGTCCTTTGTTGACTCTCCCATCTCGAACCGCTTCATCGAGCGCTAAGGGGATTGATGCGGCAGAGGTATTGCCGTGGTGGCCTACTGTTGCGACCAATCGCTCCAAGGGTAAGTTTAGTTTCTTTGCGGTGGACTCCATAATCCGAATATTAGCTTGATGAGGAATAAACCAATCGATCTCTTCTATCGTTTTTCCAGAAGCGGCGAGTAACTCTCGGGCAGTTTGCTCGAAAACCTTAACAGCAAATTTAAATACGATGCCCCCATCCATTTGGACCATAGGTGATCCATCGACCTTTCCACCTTTAACCCAACCGGGAACGCATAAGTGTTTGTGCAAAGATCCATCTGCATGCAGGCTCGTTTGAAGAATACCTGGGCTATCAGACCCAGAGAGTACGACGGCGCCCGCACCATCGCCAAACAGCACACACGTGGTTCGATCATTCCAGTCAAGAATACGTGAATAGACTTCAGCGCCAATGAGTAATACGTTTTTTGCTTGACCACTCTTAATAAACAAGTCAGCGATATTTAGCCCATAAACAAAACCCGAGCACACCGCTTGGACATCAAACGCAGGACATCCAGAAATATTTAATTTTGATTGCACGATGCAGGCCGTGCTTGGAAAAACCATATCGGGTGTCGTTGTCGCGACGATAATGAGATCTATGTCGCTGGCATTAAGACCGGAATTTTGAATTGCTATTTGAGCTGCTTTCGTAGCTAAGTCACTTGTGACCTCATTATCTGCTGCGACATGCCTTTGCTTTATCCCTGAGCGAGACACAATCCATTCATCGTTGGTATCAACAAATTTTTCAAGATCTTTATTCGTTAATATTTTCTCAGGGAGGTAACTTCCTGTCCCAATAATTCGTGAATACATCACAACTCTCTTTGTTCCGGCACTTTGATATTGTCAGTGATCGCATCGAGCATAGAGTGTTTGACTTCTTCATAGGCTCTTTGCATTGCAAATCCGAGGCTATACACATCAGCTGCCCCGTGACTTTTGACGACAATGCCCCTTAATCCTAATAAACTTGCGCCGTTGTATCTTCTATGATCGACACGTTTTTTAAAACGATTGATCACCGGTGATGCTAATACCCCTAAGATCTTCGTGAGCAGGTTTCGGTGAAACTCCTCTTTGAGATACTTCCCTAACATCTGGGCTAATCCCTCCGATGTTTTGAGTGCGACATTACCGACAAACCCGTCGCAAACAATTACATCCGTTGTGCCTCTATAAATATCTGTGCCCTCAACATTACCCTTAAAGTTAAGCGAACTATGTTTTAATAATTCTGAGGCCTCTTTAACGACTTCATTTCCTTTGATGTCCTCTGACCCAATATTCAGCAGACCAATACTTGGAAAATTACTGCCACCGCTCGAAGTTACTAAGCAGCTGCCCATGACTGCAAATTGAAATAAATGCTCAGCAGAGCAGTCCACGTTCGCACCCAAATCGAGCATGCAGACTTGGCCATGATGTGTTGGTAAAAAAGAAGCAATTGCTGGCCGTTCAATGCCGGGTAACATTTTTAGTACAAATCTAGAAATGGCCATCAAAGCACCTGTATTACCCGCACTCACACATGCATTTGCCTGATCTTCTTTGATCAGGTTGACTGCGATTCTCATGGATGAGTTTTTCTTTGTGCGTAGTGCTTGCGCAGGACCTTCGTCCATACCAATGACTTCTTCGGCATGAATGACTGTTAAGCGATCTTTGTTGTGCGGATGTCGGCTTAACGCTGCATTAATCTCATCTGATAAGCCCACTAATATGACGTGCGCATCGGGAACATTTTTGACGAAATGAATAGCAGTAGGAACGGTAACCTTGACGCCATGGTCACCGCCCATGCAATCAAGTGCTATTGTGACGGTCATTGGATGTATGTCGATTGTTGCACATCAGCACAACACACTTGATTCCCGTGTTTCAAGTTGCTGGTGTGCCAAATTTTTGTAGGCACTGATCAGTGCCTACAAAAAATTTAATCGCCGCTTTTCTGAATGACTTTCTTGCCACGATAAAAGCCGTTTGGGCTGATGTGATGACGAAGATGCGTTTCTCCAGTACTTGGCTCGATCGCTGTTGATGGGCCAGTTAACGCATCGTGAGAACGACGCATGTTACGACGAGATGGTGATACTTTAGTTTTTTGTACGGCCATTTGTGTTCACTCCAAGGTTTCTAAATTTAAGATGACTGTCTCAGTCCACTAAACGGGTTTGTCGGATCTGACTGCTCATCCAGCAGCTGAGGTCTTTCACAATCTCCTTCTTCGTGAAGCGGAACCATTGGCAAGGCCAACAATAATTCATCTTCTACAAATTCAATAAGATCTAATTCATTCTCAGCGAGCATCATGTTGATATCTTGCGCTTCCTGCGAAATCTCAACCAGCTCATCTTCTGTGGGCGTTATTATAAACCGACTGCGCGAATTAATCTGAAAATCAAATAAACCAATGCATCGTTGGCATGTCAGCGTCAAACCACTTAAAATCTTAAGTTCGATGAACGATTTACCGTCGTGCTGTATTCCGCCAGTGACGTTTGCTTGAACGACGTCATTTACGATAGCCGACACATCAGTTAGCCTTGGCAAGTCAGCCAGCTTGAGCCGGAGGTCTTGTGACTGTGTTTTTTGGGCAAACCCCAGTGCGTCGATGATAGGCCGGTTGTTCTTCATAGCGCGCGCATAATATTGATTATATGTGTATTTGTCAAAATTTTATCTGAAAAGATTAAAACCATGAGTTCCCCTACCTTGCCAATTATTGTTCTTGCGTCTACTTCGATATATCGCCAAGAGTTACTTCAGCGTATTTGTCATGATTTTCAAGTGGAGTCCCCAAACGTTGATGAAACCCCACTGCCCAATGAGGATGCTCGGGTGTGTGCAGAGAGATTATCTATTGCGAAAGCACGCGCCATAACTTCTTTAAGTGGGAAGGACTTTATTATCGGCTCGGATCAAGTGGCCGAATGTGATGGGGTGAGATTATCTAAGCCAGGCAGTTTAGACAAAGCTATCGAGCAGCTTAAATTTACGAGCGGTCGAACTGCATTTTTTTATACGGGCGTATGCGTGTTGAACGCACACACAAACGTGCACCGATCGTTAGTAGTTGATACCGAGGTGACATTTCGACATCTGAGCCTATCTGAGATCGAACGCTATGTGGAGGCAGAAGATGTGCTGGGCTGTGCGGGGAGCGCTAAGTCTGAGGGTTTGGGCATTACATTGCTCGATTCGATTCTTGGCTCAGATCCAACCGCCTTGGTCGGCCTGCCTTTAATAGCCCTCTCAAGGATGCTTCGAGATGAGGGCGTTATATTGCCGTAGCGCGTTACAAATTACCGTTAATATAAGTTATAACTCATTGTTTTATTCAATATCTCTGCGCCAAACTTTCTCGCAATCCGCTCACCAAAGCTCTCTTCCACCGAATAATTAACCAGTTCTGGGGCCCCAATAACATCCCGAGATACGGACAGTACGCTGCCGTAGGCGTCAGCCAATCCGAGGTTGATACTCTGCTCGCCAGTCCAAACCAAGCCAGAAAAGATCTCAGGGGTCTCTTTTAGACGCTCTCCTCGTCCTACAGTTACAGCCTTGATGAACTGTTGATGAATGTTGTTGAGCATCGATGTTGCATGGTCTCGCTGCTCTGGTTTCATGGGTGAGAATGGATCCAGAAATCCTTTGTTTTTCCCAGCAGTCAGCAATCGACGTTTAATGCCTAGAGACTCTAACGCCTCAGTAAATTCAAATCCGTCCATACGAACCCCAATAGAGCCCACAATACTTGAGGGGGACACGTAGATTTGGTCTGCGGCTACGGCAACATAGTATCCACCCGATGCGCAGAGATCTTCGACGACGGCATAAACCGGGATAGTGGGATTGATACCGCGTAGGCGCGTGATTTCTTGATTAATCAATTCTGATTGAACCGGACTGCCTCCGGGGCTATTGATACGAATGATTATGCCTTTGACATTCTTATTTGCAAACGCACCCTCTAGCCCTGCAATGACATCGTAGGCATTCGCAGGTGCACCCGATGCGATTACGCCATCCAAATCTACGATGGCGGTGTGTGGGCCGTGATTAGGCACTGCATCATCAACCGTCAAAGTTATGAATACACCAACAGCAATTGCTAAATAGACAAATCGAAAGAATATTTTCCATCGACGAGCCCGTCGCTGTTCCACCAGTGATGCTTGTGCTAGATCAGTGAGGGTGTTTTTTTCAAAATTGTCGTTATTCATTAGCTTATGGTTGTTTGTTATGTGGTCGATGGGTAAAACGTATACCTTAGGCTTCGTTGAAGTTAGGCATCAATTTTACCGATTTTTGTTATTGGGTCAGTTGCCTGGATCGCTACTCAATTCGAGTGACTACATACTAATCTTCATTTACAAGATATATACCATTATGTTCTTCGATAATCGGCAGCTTTGCTAAAAATGCCCCCTTACATGGGCCCCCGATACATTCTCCAGTATTGGGTAGATATAAAGCGCCATGGGTAGCACACATCAGTAGCTGCAGATCTGCATCAAAAAACTCCCCGTGTTGCCAGTCAAGTTCCACTTGAATATGAGCGCATCGATTAACATAGCCAAACACTATGCCGTTATGACGTATGACAAAACCAGGGACCTCATCCCCATTGCTATCCGTCGTTACGAAGCGCACCCCTCTGCCAGTTTCTTCTAAATCCGAAGCCTGACAAATCAACCGTTTTCGAGAAGCCATACCATCAATTCCTCAAAACTGTCCACACACGCTAACGGATTAAGAGCTATAAGCCCATCTTTATCATGTGCGCCGTAACTGACGCCTACACCGCAAGTCCCTGCATTTTGAGCCAGCAGTAAATCATGCGTGGTATCCCCTATCATGAGCGTGCGATCAGGTGTTACTGCCAGGTCATTCATAATGAATTGCAGCATATCGGGATGCGGCTTGGGGAACCCCTCGTCACCACAACGTGTCACTGAAAATAGATGGCCGAAACCCACCTCCTTCAAAGCGCGATCAAGGCCGACTCGACTTTTGCCAGTTGCAACAGCTAACAAATAATTTCTTTGTGTTAACGCTTGTAGGCCTTCCGATGTGCCTTTAAAGGCATGAATGGTCTTGTCGGCATCTAAAAAGTGATGCCGGTAACGATCGACAATGCCTTGATGTTGTTTTTTGGTGAGATTAGGCGATAGATAGTTGAAGGTGTCCAAAAGACCTAATCCGATAACATGCTTGGCAGCCGCCTCATCAGGAACGGGCAGATCATTATCTGCGTAGGATTTTTGAATACTTTGCGCGATATGCGCTGTCGAATCCACAAGTGTTCCGTCCCAATCAAACACAATTAAATCGAAATTTCTCATGGGATATTCAATTCTTTTTCTTGTTGTGCTTCATCGATAGCAGTCATGACGCGCTTGAGCTCTGTCGGTATAGGCGATTCAATTTTTATTCTATTTCCGTTTGTAGGGTGCGTGAAGGAAAACTGATGCGCATGAAGAAACATCCGTTTAAGGCCATAGGCTTGAAAGATTTTATTTCGCCGAAAATCGCCATATTTATCATCGCCCAAGATCGGATAATTCTTGTGTGCCAAGTGCACTCGGATTTGATGCGTTCGTCCCGTCTTAAGATTAGCTTCGATTAAAGTTGTCTCTCCGTGGGTCTCAAGCGCACGCACTAATGTGAGGCATGGCTTGCCCTCGGATCCATCAACAACAACTCTACGCTCACCCTCTTTAGAGACGAACTTGCGCAGCGACAGATCTATCTTGTTAATTGTGTGGTCCCAAGCGCCCCAGACTAAAGCCACATATATTTTTTTAGTCAAATTATCGCGAATCTGGCCATGTAAATGAGTCAGTGCGGACCGTGTTTTGGCAAGCAACAGAACGCCTGAGGTCTCTTTATCCAATCGGTGTACGAGTTCAAGAAAAGGTTGGTTAGGCCTATCCGCCCTTATGATCTCTATGAGCCCAAAAGATACTCCGCTTCCGCCGTGAACCGCCAAACCAGAGGGCTTGTCAATGATAAGCACATCATCATCTTCAAACAAAATAGGCAGTTGCATGGGGTTTCGCGGCTTCGTCCCCGGTTCTCTCTCCGCAATTCGTATTGGGGGAATTCGGACTTTATCCCCTTCGGTGAGTCTCCGACTGGGGGCTGCACGGCCTCCATTTACGCGCACTTCTCCGCTACGCAAAATACGATAA
>DFDI01000064.1 GCA_002367635.1 Betaproteobacteria bacterium UBA3031
GTGGTGGTGATATCTTCTCAGCAAATGCGGGGGGCGATGGTCCTGTGGCATCGGCCTCCCCGTCAGTTGCTGCGCCAAGTCCTGCAACGTTCAGTTCAGGATTAAGTGCCATGAGCGCGCCTGAAGTTACCGTAGAGGCACCAATAATACAGTCAGTTTTTGTTGAAGTAGATACCTCGGCGGTCATCTCAGACAAACTGCAAGCGCAAGTGGCTGCGAATGTCCTTAATTTTACAAATGAAACGACACTGACCTCACTGGAAAACGTCATCATTCCAGTGGATTTTGGGACAAACAATCCATCTACATATCGGCTTGGAGCATCAAATGCGTTGGATAATGGATTGTTCACTATAAACAGTTCAACTGGTGAACTTTTCTTTATAAATCCGCCAGATTTTGAACAACCAAGTGATTTCGATACCAATAATACTTACCAGGTCGAGGTCTTTGCGAGTGATTCGCTAGTAACCATTAGTGATATATTTTCGATACAGATCACCAATCAACAAGTCTTATCAGCAACTTTATTTGATTCGTCGCGCGGAATCGTCAACAGCAGCTTTAAAAGTCAGCTGGTTGATTTTAGCGATTGGAGTGACCTGACCTCAATAGGTGATGGATGGCAAACATTCGCCACGACGCCTGACCTGACCTTCAGTGCAACTGGATTAAACATCAGCGGGGTAGATCAAGACATATTCTTAGATAAGTTGAAACTAGTATACAACCTCAGAAAAGATACGATTGATGTGACCGCGGTGGGGAATATGGTGGTGTCATCGCAAGGGATTCAAATTCGCAATAATCTTAATACCAATAACTTTGTCGATTACAGTTTAAATTACACCAATCGTTCTGCTGCCGAATTCTTAGCTGCGGGCTTTGCGCCTGGGCATTGGCTGTTTGCTACTCAATCAGGGATGACTGGATTGTTACCAGACGCAGACGACATCATTTCAATTGTAGATGGCGACGGCGTTGATAGAAGTAGCGAGGTGGCGATGACACTTGAAATTGCCATGCAAAATAGCGCGGATGGTGGATTGTTCACGACGGTAGCTACGGTTGCTCAGAGTGGAACAAATTCTTCTAGCGAACGGATCACCGCGACGGAAGTCTCGGTAGCCTTGGGGGCCCCCTTAATTGAGGAAAATGAAAATCTAGGCGGCGACTCATTCGTCACTGCCAGCTCATTTGAGTTCACTAACACCACCTCCGTGACCATAACGGAAAATGTAAAAGATGCCTTAACGTTAGGCTCAACGCGCCCAGACACTGTGAATTATTCGCTAATTGCGAATAATGCTTCTAATGATAATGATTTATTCATAATTGACGCCCAAACTGGGCTGGTATCTTTTTTATCGGCTCCTGACCACGAAAATCATCTGGATTTCAATAACGATGGGATCTATACGGTTGACTTAACCGCAACGGATCAAAGAAGCGGTGAGGTCATTAATCAAAATTTATTAATCACAGTAAGTGATCTTTCAACATTGCAAGACAGTGCATACAGCAGCTCCGAAGAACAAATAACTGATGTCGCTAATTTCAACGCACTTCATACGGCTCATACGAGTTGGGAGCAATTCACTGGAGCCGGCGGGGTCGATGGTTGGTACACATTTGCCACCGGTGCCGACTTGACCTATACAGCTCAAGGACTGCAGATATCGGGAATTAACCAGGACATCTACGTTGATGGTCTCAAGGTGGTATACAACGCGCGAACTCAACTAATTGACGTCACGGCTGTGGGAAATATGACCGCAATATCGAATGGCGCTCGCGTAACCGATACGTCTGGTGGGGCATTCCTTGTTGACTTCAGTCTATCCTTTACAAATCGAAGTGTCACTGAGGCCGAAGCAGCAGGCTTTAGTCCAAATAATTGGCTGTTCGCAACGAGTAATGACTTTGGGAATGCCCTCTTGCCGGATGATGATGACGTTATCAGCATTACCGACTTAGATGGGGTCGATAGAACAAGTGACATTTCAATGTTTCTAAGTTTCGGTACGTCAGTAAATAACAATACAGGCTTGTTTGTGTCGCAAGCAACTGTTGGCCAAAGTGGCACCGGTTCGGACGGATTACGATTAGCGACGACCGACGTGAGTTTCACGCTAGGCACACCGTTAATTCAGGAAGATGAAAATCTTGGTGGAGACTCTCTTATTTCTTCTAATCAAGGCACCTTTTCTTTTACGAATACTGCAGCCATCGCAATGGAAGAGAGTAGCTCGAGCGTGACGACCTTAAGCTCAAATTTTTCTGACGTACTGTTCACCTTAGACTCGGATTCCAGCATCGAAAATTCGAATGATCTATTCACGCTGGATAATCAAACTGGCGAACTAATATTTACGACGCCTCTCGACATCGCCAACAATAATGATGGTACTCATACCGTAGTCGTTGACGCATTACACAGCAGGGCCGGCGTGATACAGCAGATATTGTCAATTACCGTCACCGACATAGGAAACGGAAACTCATTACTGGCTAGTGATTTTTCTACTGCTGAGGGACTATTACCTAGCTCAACCAAAGCTGCGCTAGCCGAACTCGCGACATGGCAACAATTTAATTATCTTGCCCACTCTGGGATTTACACGTTTGTCATGGATCAAAGTAGGATCATTAATGGCCCTTCTCAACATGGAAGATCCACAGATCTGCTTCTCTACAATCAAGGCTTTAAATTGACTTATGATGCAAAAAATGCGCTGGTAGACGCAGCTGTGCGTGGTGATATGATCCTACCAGTAGCAGGGGTCACTGATTTTATTTTTTTCGACCTGCAGTTCACCAACCATCCCGTCTCTGAATTTCAGAACGCAGGATTCACCCCAGGGAAATTTGTTTTTGCCACAAGCGATAATGGAACTTTCGAAGGAATTCTGCCTGACTATGACGATATTGTTAAGATAACGACTGCCAGCAACGGTGGTGGAGCAGATGTGTCTGATAAAGTAAGCATGCAGGTCCAGGCTCAGATATTGGAAAATGCAAATACGAGCAAATATACTGCAGTTGGTAATGTGAGTTATAAAACAACAAACGAAAATTTACAGTTTTCTGATGTGGCAACTCAGATAGAGGTTGAGCTTGGCACCCCAACTATTACAGAAAATTAAATGGTTTTATTAGCACCACAATTTGGACAGTAAGTAAAATACCAACTTATCAATGAGTTTTTTTGGACTTAACGAATTCAAGTCTTACCGTATGGCGGCAACCCAAGGTACAGGAGTAATAGTTGGTGCTGGGCCTGGATAGAATATGAGCATTTCACAAAGTATCAGTACTTCTGATTTGAGGGAAACCGTGATCGAACCTCCTTGTCTGTTCTGTGAACTTCAGACGAAAGGGAGTGAACGCATCGTTGCAGAAAATGATTTGGCGTATACCGTCCGTGATGGCTTTCCAGTAACCGAAGGGCATACCTTATTCATACCTAAACGACATACCCTAGATTATTTTGGTTTAGTCCCTGCCGAGGTGATCGCCATACATGAACTGATCCTAGACCAGCGAAAAATCCTACTCGACTCAGACTCCAGCATTGAGGGCTTCAACATAGGCATGAACTGTGGTCAAGTTGCCGGTCAGTCGGTATGGCACTGCCACGTGCACCTGATCCCAAGACGTAACGGTGACACTGAGTTTCCTAAAGGAGGGGTCCGACACGTAATTCCGTATAAGGGTAACTACGAGGACTTAAGGTGATGTATCTGCTATTACAATACTCACTCATATCAAACCAGCCAGTAACCACGCTGTCAGAGCCCTGGAAAAGCAACAAACAACTGTACTTCAAACGTCATGCTGTGGCACCGAAATCAGTTTTTTCT
>DFDI01000095.1 GCA_002367635.1 Betaproteobacteria bacterium UBA3031
GCTCTTCCGATCTGACAATGCCTGGAACGCTGGGCTCGTGCACGGAAAAATGACTGATGACTGGCGAACGCTAGACCTCGCCGCCTTAAAAGGCACTGTACGTATTAACGGGCAATTAGTGGGTGAAGGCTATGGCCGCGACGTACTCGGGCATCCCTTTAATGCACTTGCCTGGCTGGCAAATAAAATACTCGACCAAGGTCATAGCATCAAGGCAGGCATGACGATCATGACCGGAACAATGATCAAAACCCAATTTGTTCAGCCAGGAGACGAGCTGACATTTACCATCCCAGAGCTTGGCTCAGTAGGCGTACACGTATCATGATCAAAATGCAGTCCAAGTGGGCCGCTGAGGCTAAGAAAACATAGGCAAGGAACAACAATGACGGCGAACATCTGGAAATGGGTTGATCAGCACATACTCGGACTTGCCCGCGAGTTCCGACTCAGTTTTCTACCCCCGCTTATGGTCTACGTGGCTGCGGGTATTTCTCCCCTGACCCAAATTGTTGGGTCGTTCTACGTCAAAGAACAACTCGGACTCACTGCAGAATTTTTAGCTGGCCTGGCTTTCTGGGCAATGCTGCCTTGGGCGCTCAAAATGCCCGTCGGGCACCTTGTCGATCTATTTTGGAAAGTCAAAAGTGGATTTGTCTACCTCGGCGCACTGATGATTGCCGTCAGCTTGGGCATCATGATTCTTCTCCTTGGCCACACAGAAGCAATGTTAACGATAGCGAGTGCAGAAACGTGGTTTATTACCTCGTCACTACTTGCACCCATTGGTTATGTCTTACAAGACGTTGTTGCGGACGCTATGACCGTCGAGGCAGTTCCGAGCATTGACCGTGACGGTCAGCCCATAGATCCACCCCGTATACGATCCATGCATACAACGATGCAATTGTTGGGTCGCCTCGCGATCATCGTCGGCGGCATTCTTGTGGCACTTCTCAACGTTACAATGATGAATGGAGTTGCTGAGTTACCTGAAGCCGAGAAATCACTTGCTTATCTGTCCGTATATCAAATCGGCTTACTCATACCGCTGTCCTCGATTCTCGGCGTCCTCAGCGCATCACTACTCCAAAGAAAAGCTATTCGTGACCTCATCAAGTCAGGCCACACTAAAAATGCAGCGCTCTCCATGACCCGAGTACAAAGTGAACGACCGAGTGTCAATTGGTGGATCCTTGGCGGAGGACTCGCGTTCGCTTTACTCTCGATAAGTGTTGGCTTAGCCGACACACCAGGCGCACAAGAAATCGTGTTCGTTATATCTACGGCCATCATTTTATTCCTGATGTCAAAACTCATGAAAGAGTTAGACCCAAAAGCACGACAAGTTCTGATTGGCACAGCAGTCATCATCTTCGCATACCGCGCGGTGCCTACTACGGGTGCCGGCACTTCTTGGTGGATGATTGACGTGCTGGAGTTTGATCAGTCCTTCATCGCAAAGCTCTCCCTCATCGCCTCCTTTCTCGCTTTATTTGGCATGATTATTTTTAGAAAATTCATGGCTGAGAAATCAATTGCCTATGTCATAGGTGCGCTTGCTGTTGTGGGCACGCTATTGATGATTCCCGATATCGCTATGTTCTATGGCGTCCATTACTGGACCGCACAGGTCACGGATGGCGTCGTCGATCAGCGTTTTATCGCGGTAATTGATACCGCCATGGAATCCCCTCTCGGACAGATTGCCATGGTGCCGATGTTGGCCTGGATTGCTCATTCTGCACCGCAGAATTTAAAGGCTACATTTTTTGCTGTCATGGCATCTTTCTCAAATTTGGCACTATCTGCAGCGCAACTGGGCACAAAGTATCTCAACCAAATGTACACGGTCGCAAGAGAAGTAAAAGACCGAGAAACGGGCCTGATCACAACTGCAGCGAACTATGATGAGTTGGGGTCCTTATTCATCACCGTGGCTTGCATCTCAATTTCACTGCCACTCGCAGCGATTGCGCTTGTTAAGTTTCTTAAATTAAAAAGTGCGTAATTAAGTCGACTATGTTCCAACGAATAACATTAAGATCCTCAGCCTCAAAAGAAAAGATCCAAGAACAGCTCTTGCGATCTGCAAAGAGGTACGTTGATATAAAAACAGAACCGATCGAACCAGACAGACTGAAGCTCAGCCGTAAGAATGCGCCACCAATATTAAATGGATTTATCCCCGTTTTCGTCGGTAGGATTATTACAAATGAACATGGAACGACACTCGAGGGCTACTTTAGATTCCATCTGCTCGCTATTGGCTTGTTCGCAGGTTTCATAGGGACCTCGTTACTCAACCTGCTACGCATCTACACACAAGACCCTACTGTGCACGTGCTGATCTCTGACCCTCGCATCCTTTTTGAATTGCAGTTTTCAGGCTTTTGTGTGCTGGTCGTAATTTTCTCATGGCTGGGCGGCAAACCTTTTCGACAACACATGAAATCGTTTCTTCACGAAAATTTCAATGAGTCGAAAATCCTCGATGGCTGATATCGCGAAATGTATACGGCTTAAATAATCAGTGGCCATAGGGTCGTTCGGACTCGCCGCAAAACGAAGTTCGCTCATAGTTTCATCAATATTGAATAAATTAAAATTTAGGTTGTCAGCCTTCCCGCACAAATGTCGCTGAATCGTGGGGTGCCCTGCAAGACCCCGAGTGGGCCGATAACGATTTGGGCACGAGCAGTCTCTAAATAAAGTCGGCAGCCGGCAATCACTTGCCGGCTACTTTACGCATGACTAATGGTTTTTACTCGACTATTGTTGGCTGACCAATACCAACCTGACCACCTGTAGTGAGTTTGCCGGCGTCTATGATGTCGATAACCGCAGTTGCTTCAAATTGTAAGGCCGCACTTTCACCAATGATTGCTCCGGTATTTACAGTAACAATACCACTAATATCATTGTTTAGCCCTGATGCAATCACACTAGACATCGCACGGTCACCAGCTGTTACAGTCGCGGTCACGTCAAATATTTCACCAGCAACGGGAACGAGTTCTCCTGCACCACCACCATTGGCGACGTTAGAAAACAAGAACTGTCCTGGCACTTGCGTCCCGAACTCACTTAAATTGCGCGGACCCAAATCTACAAATATGTCTCCGGAAGCAAAGGTACCACCACCTATGTCAACGCCACTGAAGGTACCAGCCATATCAAATTCGACAGTTTGTGAAAGGGTTTTAATTACTAAATTAACGGTGTCAATACCGACCCCTAAACCACCTTTTGAAAAGTTGGCAGAAAGACTATTACTAGACCAGGTTAGCGTCCCATCCTGCATCGCGGCAACGAAAGCTGCTTGCGAACCAAATGCGACGAACGTACCCGGAGTTAGATTTAGATTGTTGACGAAATTACCAGCCGACAAAGCATTGATATTTTCCACAGTCAAAGTAACGTTTTGGAAAATCGGGGCATTAGTACCATCCGTTACGGATAGCGTGATGTTGTATATATTGTTGGCACTGAAATCGGCCGGGGATTCAAAATCAAACACCAGGGGTTCTCCGGGGGAACTTGCAAGTTGAAGCTCTCCCGTGGACGGGTCGATGGTAAATAAATCAGTATCTTCCGATTGACCCGAACCGAGACCGAAAAGGGGCGTTCCGGTAAAGTCAGCATTAACTTGCGCAAAAATACTACCGGAGTCATTTTCAAAAATGTTGTTTTGATTAAGAAAAAGAGTGCTGATGTCCCCCCCCGGCACCTGCCCCTCTAAGTTTTTAAATTCATCACTTTCTAAAATATCGTCAAACTGATCGTCAGCAATAATATCCCCGAAGAAGAAGAAATTGGGATCAAAAATACCGCCGAAGTCATTGAAACCACCGCCGCCGAAGTCATTGAAACCACCGCCGC
>DFDI01000054.1:0-4158 GCA_002367635.1 Betaproteobacteria bacterium UBA3031
TCCTGCACCTTCATTGCCAACGGGCATCGATTTCCCTAACCTCCCGGCCATGGCCTTCATGGCTTTTCCCGGGACCTGTGCGCGGACAACCTGACTCTCAGCGCTGCCTGATGCAACCGCAGTAGACATATCAGCCGCGCCAAAGAGTAAACCCAAATCAGATGGGTTAATAGGCGTGGCCTCAATACGCACCAGCACCTCGTCCGCAGCAGGCTCAGGAACCTCGACAGCAGCCAATGATATTTCGAGTTCACCTCCGTCACGAATTAACGATTGTAATTGCAACGCGGTAGATGGAATTAGAGCGGTCATAATATTCCTAACAATTCATTGAAGAAAATAAAGTTTACGTCGGACTAAAAGATAATCGAGTGAAAGTCTATCATGGACGCCAAGCCCTAAATCGCAAGGCTACAACAACAAACACACCATAAAAGATCATGGCACCAGCAACCAACCATAAAACATCATTTGGTGTCGCAAAGAACCCAAAATCAAACCACAGCAAACCAGTCGCCACAATCAGCATCCGTAATAATGCCCCCAATACAGGCCACGCCAAGGTATCCAACCCTTGGCTAGCAAAATACAGACCCAAACCAGCAGCAAAAAATCCATAAAAAGGCCCTAGAACCTGTAACGTGGCACTGCAATGCGCAACGACTTCCTCGGAGCTGCCAAGACCACCACACCACCAATTAGCATTCAATGCGATAGCGAGACCGATCGCGCCAACAATTACAATATTGGCAAGGGTTCCTCGCCATGCTATTTCGATTGCTCTCGCTCTCTGCCCTGCCCCAGCATATGCGCCCACAATCGCTATTAAAGCGCTGCCAATACCAAAAATGATGGGTACCATCACCAACTCCAAACGCACAGCCAAACCATAACCAGCAAGCCATTCGACCCCAAAACGCCCGAGAAGTCCGGTTGCGATAAGTGAGTAGACAATAGTTGCCGTCGATTGCGTGCCTGCGAGCAAGCCGGAGCGCAATAAAGCACCAACAATAGGCCAATCAATTCCATATCCAATGAAACGAATCGGCTGCCCAGGCCACAGAATTAAAATCAACACCGTCACGATACCAATGCCGTATGCAATTAAGAGGACATACGCCGCCGCACTCATCGTGACATTTACACCTGCAAATGCCCCCCCACCTGGGATCAGCCAAACGCCCAAAAACGAATAAACAATAACAACTGAAGCCGTCGCTAGCGCGGCTCGGGTCATCGCTCCAGCACCACGCAACACCGAGCACAACATGTTGAACAACCAAACTAGCGGCATCCCGAAAAAAACAATTCTTGCATACTCATTAGCAGCCATGAGCACGTCGTCACGAGCACCTACCCAATAAAAGAATATGGGGCCAAAAGCCGCAACGAGTGCCCCCATCACCGCCCCCCCAACTAAGGCAATAAGAATGGCACTGCGTAGAATCGACTGGGCACGCATTAAATCATTTGCGCCTAACGCGCGCGCTACCGCACCACTAGTAGCACCACCAATAGCTCCAGCCGAGAGCATGTGCCCCAACATAATCAAAGGGAAAACCGTTGCTACGGCTGCGAGGGCCAGAGTTCCCGCTCGACTAAGAAATATAGCCTCTACAACGATCAATGCCATTTGAAGCATCGAGCCAATAACTCCTGGAACAGCCAAACGCGTCAAAGTCGGCAGTAGCGGTGCGCCCACCAATGGAGAGCCCACTAATGCCTCATTCCCGGGCCTCTTGTAACCTCTCTATCCAAAACTGTGTGCCAATCCGGTTTTTACGATTTTGGAATTGGATTGTATGGATACAAACTCTGCGCAGCGTCGAGTCGACCAAGCTGTGCGCCGCCAAGCCATAACTGAATGATCTTACTGTCGCGGAGATACTTCTCAATCGGCGCTTGCGTGCTGTAACCATAAGAACCCATGAGCTCCATTGCTTTTGCACAAACCGTCTCGGTTACGTCGCACGCATAAACCTTTGCCGCACTTGCCTTACCCAACAGATAATCTTCATTGACTCCGCCATAAGCCTTTCGATTATCAAACATCTTAGCAACACTCATGTAATAGGCTCGGGCACTCTCAATCCCGATAGCCATATCAGCTATCATTGCCCCTTGAAGTGAATGGTTACGAACCGGCTTGCCTCCATAAGAGCGGGTTGCAGTATACTCAATGACCTCCTCTAATACTGCTTGAGCGCATCCCAAACTCATCGGAGCACTCGTGAGCCTTCCCCAAGCGATATTTCCGCGGAACAATTGCCAATCAACCCCAGGACCGCCGGCTCGATACTGAATTGGCACTCGAACGTCATCAAAATAGATGGCCGCATTAACGTCGGTCACACGCATACCCATCTTGGGCTCGGGCTTACCAAAGCTCAGTCCAGGAGTATCTTTAGGTACATATATAAGCGCCAAACTATCTTCATCATTATCCTCTTCAGTGGTACAAACCACGCAGTACAAGTCAGCCACACCAGCGGCACTTGGCCACATTTTTTCACCCTTGATCACCCATTCGTCACCATCGCGGCGAGCTCGCGTGCGAATAGTCCTCGCCCGCTCAGCGCCATCCTCAACGTTACAACCTCCAGCAGGTTCCGTGATGGCCATACAACCGACCCGGGGAGTATCGGTAGCAAACATAGGAATAAATTTATCCATGAGGAATTCGTTTCGCGCGCCCATAGCCGCAGCTAGAGACCACGGCGTCAGCAAACTATGTAACGACAACCCAGCGTCACCTCTTGAAATCTCCTCGGTGATGGCGCACACAGTAACCGCAGATCGAATACCCAGTCCTCCATATCGTTCAGCGAAACCACGACGTTGAATCCCGAGTTCGACCAAACCTCGATTGACTTTTTCAAAAACAGAATAGTCTTCATCTAAGGCAGAACGAACAGGCATAACCTCCTTGTCTATATATTTTCTTACTGCTTCCACAAACATTAGGTCTTCTTGCGCCGTCAAAAATTCACCATACCGCTTCATATTTTCTTTCCCTTGTAATTAATTTGTTGCTGATTCCGAGGAATACCTTCTGTTGTAAATAACATTAGCATACGTTGTTCGCTACGAAACAGGGCAAACGCTAGGCACTAAGAAAACTGCGCTATTATGGCTACATAACAATATTTACTTCGCACACAATTGCTAAAAAAAATGGAATTTACTCATGGCCTCTCCTATTGACTCTATTCAATTCAAACATGGACCCAAAATTAAAAATCGTTTTTTTCTTGCCCCGCTGACGAATCAACAAAGTCTTGAAGATGGAACGCTAAGCGAAGACGAATATAAGTGGCTCACCATGCGAGCTCAAGGCGGTTTTGGTATGACCATGACCTGCGCATCCCATGTTCAAGAAATTGGGAAAGGGTTCCCAGGACAACTTGGTATCTGGTCTGACAGTCACATTGAAGGACTCACTCGTCTTGCTGAGGGGATTAAACAAGCAGATAGCGTTGCTATCGTGCAACTGCATCATGCTGGATTGCGCACAACAAAGGAGGTTGTTGGAGACACACCAGTAACTGCCTTCGATCACGCAGAAAGCGGAGCTCGTGGACTCACAAACTCAGAGGTGAAAAAACTTATTGAAGATTTTATAGCGGGCGCTAAACGAGCCGAAAAAGCTGGTTTTGATGGTGTAGAACTGCACGGTGCACACAGTTATATTCTATGTAACTTCTTAAGTGCTGAAATTAACCAACGCGAAGACGAATATGGTGGCTCTTTTGAAAATCGCGGGAGGATTCTATCTGAAATCATTAACGGCATTAAAAGCGCGTGCCACCGCGAATTCATACTGGGAGTAAGGCTTAGTGCGGAAAAATTTGGCATGCGAACGGCGGACTCAGTTGAAACCGCTCGAAAATTAATGAATGAGGACGTGATTGATTTCTTAGACATGTCACTTTGGGACGTTTTTAAGGCAGCTGAAGACGAGCAATTCTCAGGGCAATCACTGCTGAGTCTTTTTACGGCCCTAGAGCGAAAAAATGTTCAACTCGGAGTTGCGGGAAAAATTCGAACGCCACAGGATGCAGAGGCAGTAATGAACGCCGGAGTTGATTGGGTCATGCTTGGTCGAGCAGCAATGCTCGAGTGCGACTTTCCCAACAAATACGTTAACGACCGCAATTT
>DFDI01000054.1:4432-4609 GCA_002367635.1 Betaproteobacteria bacterium UBA3031
AAATACGTTAACGACCGCAATTTTAAACCAGTCGAAATGCCGGTGCCAAGTAGTTACTTAACGGCACAAGGCCTATCTGATAAGTTTCAAGTTTATGTTAGAGGAAGATGGCCAGAGTTTTTTGCTGACTGAAGAATAGAGTCCCGCTAAAAAACCTCTATTGCGATCATTTACAAT
>DFDI01000054.1:4759-5388 GCA_002367635.1 Betaproteobacteria bacterium UBA3031
TGATTAACTATCTGACTTACGCAATGCCTCAATCTCCTGCTCCAAGTTGCGCAGCGTATCTTGTGTTCGCCTTAAAACCTCGACTTGAGCGTCGAACTCTTCCCTTGTAACTAAGTTGTGACTTGCGAACCACCCGGACAAAACGGCGCGGACATTTTTTTGCACATCTTGAATTGGACTATTCTTCACTAAATCATTGATTTTATTTATTAATTCATCTAACACCTTCTTGTCTACCATCTGGATAACCCTCAACTTAGCTCTAGATCAGTTACTTAATGAAGCCAATTGTAAATCCTACGCCGTCACACGTCTTTAACTATCCCGTTTAGTCCCACCTCAAAGCCCTCCCTCTAACATCTACTGAGACAGAGCACCACAACTGTCCAGTTAGCAATAATGCGCACTATATTAGTGCATTTTTCCGCCCCTTCACAATCACAGATATTAAAAATTCATATTTATCAACACCATACATAAGTTGGCACGAAAAATGCTTAATTAATGGGTAAGGGCTGTCTTCCGACAGTAAAAGCGTTGGTTGGCAGAATTTTTAGTCGTCCATTATGGGCATTCGTTACATGGAGCAACCATGAAATTAATAAGCGCAATCATCAAGCCCTTCAAGC
>DFDI01000054.1:5557-5709 GCA_002367635.1 Betaproteobacteria bacterium UBA3031
ATCATCAAGCCCTTCAAGCTTGACGAAGTCCGCGAAGCACTCTCGGCAATTGGAGTGCAAGGGATTACCGTCACAGAGGTTAAGGGCTTTGGAAGGCAAAAAGGGCATACCGAACTCTATCGTGGAGCCGAATATGTCGTTGATTTTTTGCC
>DFDI01000034.1:0-33247 GCA_002367635.1 Betaproteobacteria bacterium UBA3031
GCCTGCTTTGGGAGCAGGAGGCCGGGAGTTCGAATCTCTCCGGGCGCACCACCTGCTTTTGTTTGCGGGCAAGAGATCACTAACGAGTGCGCAAAATTATTTGGCTTTAGTACTCTTTCTTGGCGCTAAATGCTGCAAATTGCATTGAATTGTTTGAGGAGCTGCATGTGCCCATCTTCGTTCGACTAATCGTAGCGTGCTCGTTTTTGTTTGTCCTATTCGGATCAATAGGGCAAATCTATGCAGGGGATGCGGCTATTGAAATTCAAGAAGGAAACGTCCACAACTGGATCAAATACTACGAAAGAGAGCTGGGCATTGAGATAGCTGACCCAGTACCTCAGAATTCTGAGGCAGAGCCTGTTGATTTAGAACTTGATTCTCAAGAGGATTCGACGGAGCCCACACAAAACTCATCTCAATAAGATGTTTTACTGAGCCGGCGTGGGTTCGGTAGGTGGATAGTCCAGCTCGATCTTGGCGCCAGAAGGGTCGAAGAAAAAAAGTTGCCAGGGATCTATATCCCTGAATTGCCGCAGCGAGTAGTCAATGTTGTGTTGCTTTAGTTTATTGACAGTCTCTATGAGGCCAGTTGCGCTGAACGCCATGTGATCAATCACACCTTCTCTTGGCTCTGGAAGCGTTTTTCCGGCAATGACATGTAACACCGCAGTCTTTCCAGCGTAGAGCCACGCACCTGGAAACACAAACGGAGGTCGCTCGCCGGGCTCTAAGCCTAAAAATTCGTGATAAAAATTGACTGTCTCATCAAGGTCATCCGTGAGAATTGTAAAGTGATTCATTGAGGTTGCTGGCATCCGTCGTTCCTTTGTCGAGGCGTGGTTGTTAGAGTTGAACTTGACAGCCACTGTGCTCTATCGTCTATCCTGCTCGTTATCGTACCAAACTCTTGGACATCTATTATGCAAATGCGTATCGGTACTCTTTCTTTTTCTGATCGGCACCTTCTTACTTTTCTCTTAATCGTATTTGTTGGTTTTTGTTTTGAGATTCCGATGTCTCAATCAGAAGTCTTTCGTGGCGAGGTGGTCCGCATTGCGGACGGGGACACCATCACCGTCTTAGTTAACGATGGCCAGAAAATAAAAGTGCGATTCGGCGGTATTGATACACCAGAGATGGACCAACCTTTTGGCACAGAGGCTCGTGATCAGTTGAGTCGGCTGATTCGGGGGAAGTCGGTTATTTGTGATTGTGTGAAGCGGGACCGTTATAAGCGTTGGGTCTGCAAGGTTCTGTTTGATGATTTGGATGTCAATTGGTTGTTGGTTCGGGATGGATTGGCGTGGTGGTATCGTGATTACCAGAAGGATCAGACGCAGGCGGATCGTATTCGTTATAAAGAGGCTGAAGCGTTAGCAAAGCATCAGCGAATCGGTTTATGGGCTGACGATGCGCCCCTGCCACCCTGGGAGTGGAGGCGTCAGAGACGCGCGAAACGTAACGCGAAGTAATCGGTTAATCTTATAATTGATTGATCTCAGGTTTATTACGATATGAAATTAATACTTCTTGCTATTCTTGCAGTCGTTTTGGCGGCCAACAATCCCAGTGAAAACGATTTTGAACAATATGTGGGTGATAAAATAGCCAAGAACGAAATCGCCAAAAAATTGCTGTCGCAAGAGGGCGGCATTCTAAAGTCGATCATTGAGGCGTTGGATGGTGTGCCTTGTCTTATGGAACAACCTTTCGCGCAAAAATATGAGAATTACTTTGTGTTCAGTCTCTACACAATCGACTTACAGTGTTTCGCGGGACCTAAGGTCACACTATTGGGCGTGTCAGGTCAAATCTTCCCCATTGAGTCGATAGAAGCCATGTCCGATTCGCTTCGCTAGGTTAGCACCTCCAGTCCTTTGTTGATGCGTTTGAGTGCCTCACTCAGGACCGACTGTGGGCACGCAAAGTTGAGCCTTAGAAATCCTGGAGCGCCAAATGGTGCGCCATCATAGAGACCGATTCCGAATTTCTCGAAGTACGTCGATGGGTTGTCAACGTTCATTTTTCGTGCGTCAATCCAGGTCAGGTACGTGGCTTCTGAGTGGTATGCCGTCAATCGATCGTGAGCCGACAAATTGGCTTCAACGTGGTCTCGATTCTGTCGTAAGTAATTTACCAGTGCGGTATGCCATGACTTACCGTCTTTGTATGCGGCGAGGGTAGCGGTATAGCCTAGAGCCCCAACATGATGAACGATGCCGTTCATCACTTTTTTTAGTTTATTTCTTAACGTTGGGTTTTTCACAACGGCATACGCGCAACCTAATCCTGGCATATTAAAAGTCTTACTCGCAGATAACAGTGTTACTGAAATATCCGCGGCGTCGGGTAGGTTTGCAGTGACCGTGTGGGTTTTGTCTTGGTCCAAGATTAGACCAGCATGTATCTCATCTGAAATTATAGTCAGATTATGTTTGTGGCAAAAGGCGACTAACTCATTGAGCTCCTTACTATCCCAAACGCGTCCAGTTGGGTTGTGTGGGCTGCAGAATAAAAAAGCTTTTGTTTTGTCTGTGACAGTTTTTTCCAGGGCATCAAAATCCATCACCCACTTTGTTCCGCTCCAAACTAGAGGTGCGGTAATGATTTCGCGATTGCCGTAAGTTGGTGCAGATAGAAAAGGTGGATATATCGGTGTATTCGAAAGAATCGCATCGCCTTCTTCGGCGAACGCACGGCTTACAACGTTGAGCCCAACTACCAAGCTCGGTAACCAGATAATCCAGTCTGTATCGATGGCCCAATTAAATTCTGTCTTTAGGTAGGTTGCAACAGATGAAGGTAATTCTGCGGGTGGTTGGGTGTATCCATAGATGCCGTGATTAATGCGCTCCAGTAGTGCGGACTTAATGCACGGCGCCGTTTCAAAGTCCATGTCAGCAACCCACATGGGTATGATGTCTGGACGATCATATTTAGTCCATTTGCTGCTGGACGTATTCGTTCTATCAATAATTTTGTCGAATTCAAAGGTCATATTTTTTAATGAAAATCTCTTGACGTTGTGGTGAGTTTACCAAGAAGAGGTGAGTAATCGATTAGTTTTTTTGCAATGAGGTGAATGACTTCACCATCCCTTTCGACATGTCCCGAAACAACCATTAGTTGAGCATTCATCAGTATTTGACGTTGTTCGGAGGCAATTCGGTTCCAGATCACCACATTCGTATACCCCGTTTCATCCTCGAGAGTAACGAATACCACACCACTGGATGTGCTGGGACGTTGGCGGGAGGTGACGATTCCTGCTGCGCGAACCGATTGTCCACTTCGAAGTGTTTTGATCTTCTCGGCTGTTGATATTTTCCTTTTGTTGAGTTCTGATCTGAGTAAGTGCAGCGGATGTTCCCGCAAGGTGAGTCCTAGACTCCTGTAGTCAGCAACAATATTTTCACCCTTTGTCGGTGTGGGTAAGTTCAGAGACTCCTGTGTGCTTGGTAATTGGCGAAATAGCTCGGGTGGGTTTAGGTCCAGTCCACGTGCCCACCAATTTGCTTGATGTCGATTTCCTATGGCACTTGATAAGGCATCAGCACCAGCGAGTGCGTGTAAGTCTTTTTTATTTAATCCTGCGAGCCTTACAATTTGATCCACCGTTAAGTGTTCCGACCGATGAGCCACAATTCTGTGTGCCGCATCGCTGGAGAGTCCCTTAATCATATTCAGGCCCAACCGAATAGCAGGTTTATCCGCATTGGGGGTGCGAGTCAAATGACACTCGTGATGACTGAGTAGTATATCTACGGGCAAGATCATTACTTCATGGCGTTGTGCGTCTTGAATCAATTGGGATGGTGCATAAAACCCCATCGGTTGGCTGTTGAGTAGTGCGCAGGTGAACGCTGCTGGTTCGTGGCATTTGAGCCAGCTGGAGACATAAACCAGCAGGGCGAAGCTCGCTGAGTGGGATTCTGGAAATCCATACTGCCCAAAGCCGAGAATTTGCTGGAATATTTGTTTGGAAAATTCTTTGCTGTACCCACGAAGTTGCATTCCTTGAAGGAGTTTTTTCTCAAGATGTCCTAGACCACCGTTACGCTTCCAAGCCGCCATGGAGCGTCTGAGTTGATCGGCTTCGCCAGGCGTAAATCCTGCAGCCACAATAGCGAGTTGCATCACTTGTTCTTGGAATATGGGTACACCTAAAGTTCGTTCTAAAACTTTTTTAACCTCAGCAGAGGGGTAGGTGACTGGCTTTTTACCCTGACGACGTTGCAGATATGGATGAACCATGCCGCCTTGAATAGGGCCAGGACGTACGATAGCGACTTCAATCACCAAATCATAAAAACACTTTGGTTTTAGTCGAGGCAGCATCGACATTTGTGCTCGAGATTCGATTTGGAAAACGCCAATGGTGTCTGCCTTGGATATCATTTCGTAGACTTTTGGGTCTTCTGGGGGGATGTCAGATATGGTGAAGATTTTGTGGTGCCACTCTTCAATAAGGCGCAGTGAGCGACGAATGGCGGAGAGCATGCCCAGTGCTAAGACATCAATTTTGAGTAATCCCAGTGCATCTAGATCATCTTTGTCCCACTGTATTACGGTACGGTTTTTCATGACCGCATTTTCAACAGGGACTAATTGAGTCAGAGGACCTTGTGAAATTAAAAACCCGCCAACATGCTGGGATAAATGTCTTGGAAATCCGGATAGTTCCTGAGTGATATAGATGAGTTGTCGAATTGTTTTGGTGTTTGTATTAAACCCGGCTTCCTTGAGTCTCTCAGATCGGCTCGATTTTTGGTCCCACCAGCTGAAATTATTAGAAATACGATTAATTTGTTCTATATTTAATCCCAGTGCTTTACCAGCATCTCTGAACGCACTTTTAGGTCGATAAGTGACGACCGTTGCGGTTAGTGCTGCTCGATCTCGACCATACTTATTGTAGATATACTGAATGACCTCTTCTCGACGATCATTTTCAAAGTCGACATCAATATCAGGTGGTTCGTGTCGCTCTTTAGAGATAAATCGTTCGAATAACATTTCTGAGCGGTTAGGGTCTACCTCTGTGATACCTAATACATAACAAACCGCAGAGTTTGCCGCGCTACCTCTACCTTGAAATAAAATGCCTTGGGATCTGGCGTGGTTGGTGATATCAAATACGGTTAAAAAATACGGTTCATAGTTCAATTCGTGAATGATGCGGAGCTCCCGCTCAACCAGTAATTGAACCTTCTCTGGAATGTTTTTAGGAAATCTCCAAGCGAGCCCTTTTTGAGTGAGTGTACGTAAATGTTCAGTTGTACTCATTCCAGCCGGTGTAATTTCCTTGGGGTACTCATATTTGAGTGTGCTGAGGTCGAAGTGGCATTGATTGGCGATCGCGAGGGTCTCGGCAATGAGTTGAGAGGGATATAAGCGTTCGATTGTTTCAATACTGCGCAGGTAGCTTTCTCCATTTTGGGCTAATTCAAAACCACTGTTTTTAAGCGTTTTTCTGAGTCGAATTGCGTGGATCGTATCTCTTAGCATGCGACGCTCCGGTATGTGCATGTGTGCACTACCAATTGCGACGAGAGGGGTCATCATGAGTTGTGACAAGCGTTCAAGCGCCAGTATTTGTTTTTTTTCGTGATTGAGAAGAAGTTGTGCCACGCCAATCCATACTTTGTTTTTGAAATGATGTTTTAACCAAGCGAGGTCTTTGATCTGACTCTCCTCTGGTAAATCATTGTTGGGTAGCCATATCACGATGCAGTTTATTTCGATGTCTTTAAAATGTTTTTGACTTAAGTAGTATTCACCCTTAGATGCGCGACGACGTGCGGTGCTGATGAGGTCGCACATATAACCATAGCCGTTACGATTTTTGGCGATCAGGACAAATCGAGTCCCTTCTTCAAGTTTAAATTCAGATCCAATCAGTAATCTAATATCTGCCGCTTGCGCGGCCACGTGAGCTCGGACAACGCCAGACACAGAGCACTCATCTGTGATTGCAATGGCGTGATACCCAAGTTTTTTGGCTTGTTCTACGAGTTCCTCAGGGTGTGAGGCGCCCGTAAGAAAACTAAAATTACTGATGCAATGAAGCTCTGCATAAGAGGGCATCTCGGGGACTGTCGTCATGCAAAAATGCCGTGTAAGAACCAGTGGTTACTCGTCGTATCTTTATATATCCATACTTGTGAATGGTCTTGGGTTAAGGCGATAAAGTAATCACGTTTGATGTCTTGATCATCCCACCATCCTGTTTCGATGCGTTCAGGCCCGTCAATGATGGTTAATGGTCCGCGTAGGTGTGGGATGTCAGATGCTGATGTTAATGCTTTGGGTATGCGTAGCAACCAAGAGGGTCGATGATTTAGTTTTATGTGTTGCTGATGATTCCCTGGAATGGTTTCCCCCCAGGATTTTTCTGGACGGTGGTCTGCACATACAGTGATTCCATAGACGGACTTTTCCCCTAATCTGGCTTGTAATTGGTCAATTAAATGACCTCGACTCAGTTCGTTCTGTTCTTCGTGAGGGAGTAGTGAATGACTGGATGGGGTTATGGCTATTTCTTGTACGGAGCGTAGGTGGACTGACTCAATTCTAGAAGGAATGCTTTCTCGATTAAGTCGTTCTTGAACGAGATGAGTCAGGTTTTTTGGATTTCTAGAGGGTACTGAAAGTTTGAATTTGAAGTCATGCTGTAATTTTTTTTCATTGATGAGGCTAAGTTCAAATTGTGTGACCCCGCGTTGTTTAACCTGTAGGTAAGCAGTCATGCTTTGAATGATTCGATGAATGCCAAAAAGAATTTCCTCTACTGAAGAGGCGGGAAGGTTGAGTGATATCTCAGAATTAAAATGCTCTGGTAATGAAAAGGGTCGTTGAGGGTCTGGTTTTTTTCCGAAAGCTCGATCTAATTGATCCAACGCATAGGTTCCCCAACGTTGGGTTACGGCGGATCTGGGAATGCGTGCTAATTGGCCAATAGTTTTAATCCCAACATCATGCAGTTGCATGCCTGATGTATTCCCAGATTCAATGATTGAGGTGGGTAATGGATCAATGTATTGAGATAGATCGTTTATCGTAAAGGCTGTGGTGTCTGTCCGGTAGAGTGATAACCATATGGCACCTAAGGGTGTAGGGGATAGGGCGGTGTGGGCATGAAGTCCTAAATCAGTAATCGTTTTTGCTATTTGATTTGTGAGGTGTTGTGTACTACGAAATAGTTTGATGCTTGCTCCAATTTCAACGAGAACTGAGCTCGGTAGTCGAATACTTATTTGAGATGAATACTTGAAAAGAGAAATGGCGACTTCTTCTAGTTTTTTGATTTCTTGATTTTTGTTGCGGTGCTTAATTTGGATAAAGTTTGATAGGACATAAGCTGCGGATAGCGTCATGCCATTTTTTATGCCGAAGTGCTGAGAGGTGTTGTTGCTTGCAATGATCGTATTTGTTGACTCGATGATCACTACGGGCTCTTTAGTCTCCTCGCCAATAGAAAAAATATCGATCGGTAGATTGGGGAAGCTTAGGCAAAGCCACAACATGTTTGATGCAATAGGTTAGAGATTGATATGCCGCTAATGGGGCTTCCACCTCGTCGTTTCGGGATGTCGATTAGCGTTTCATTGTCGGCCTGCCTGACTATGATTCTCCAGGGTGTGGGATTGTTTTTATAGATTGTCATTGGCTTCGTAAAAAAAGCACCCAATACTTTTTTTGCTTCTAATGCCAGTTGCAGTCGACGAATCATTTTTTCTGTTATCTGCGGGATCCAACCGATGACCGCGCTACAAGAGTTCGATCTCAACCCTTGTTCCATACACCATCCTGCGTCATTAATGTTTTGTGCATGTGTGATGATGACTTTGCTGGTATCGACGCCCATTCTGGATAGAAAGGGCGCATAGGGAATATGAGGAGGACAGACTAATAAGATCCAGCGTGAGTCTTGAGAGAGTCGAGCAAGTGCCGGAATCAATATCGAAAACTCACCAATTCCAATTTGGTGAGGTACGATTTCCATGAGTGTGCCAAGAGGCCATCCGTGGATTCTCTCGTCAATATTGGTGAAGCCTGAAGGTACGTATCCAAGCGGATTGAGTTTGTGCTCTTTCCCTCTCCATATATGAGCGGGGAGCGTGGATTGAAGGGGTGCAGATTCCATAATTCAGTCGATCACTAATTGATTTTTCCGTTACGGATGATGCCAACCGCGAGACCTTCTATGGCAAATTCATCTCGTTCGCCATTCACATAGATAGGCTGAAAATCAGGATTTTCTGCTTCTAGCCATATTTCCTTGTTTTTCCGTTTGAAGCGTTTGACCGTGACCTCTTGGTTGATACGTGCCACGATGATTTGCCCAGACCGTGCTTCTGATGTGGCATGGACGGCGAGTAAATCCCCATCATGGATGCCAACATCACGCATGCTGCTTCCCCTTACTTTGAGTAGATAGTCTGCCGCAGGTCTAAACAAAGACTGCTCAACTTGGACCCTGTTCTGTATGTGCTCTTCAGACAATATGGGTTGTCCAGCTGCGACTCGACCCACAATGGGTAGTCCGGAGTTTTTAAGTAGTTGTATCCCTCTTGATGTGCCACGTGTGAGTTTGATGTGCCCTTTTTTTTCTATTGCCTTGAGATGGTCTTCGGCCGCATTTGCAGATTTGAAACTCAGGGCTCGGGCGATATCTGATCGTGTAGGAGGGAAGCCAGTATTTTCAACAAAGCTTTGAATGAGGTTAAGAATTTCAGCTTGTCTTTGCGTGAGTGGTTTCATATCGATAGCGGTTAAATATCCAGTACTGTGATTATATACAGTGCAGGATATTTTCCAAGGCAATATTTTTTATAAAACGATTGCACCATTGTGGTGCGCCAGTTCTGCCTTTTTGTCGTGCGGCGAGTGCAGTTAGTGCGTTTTATCTCGTTATCACTCGTTGTAATCTCATGTCATTTGATTTAAGTGGTGTGCTTCTCATTTAAGCATCTGTTTTTTATGGTTTTTTTTGTAATGGCACGGTTCTTGCTTTGTACTATATCAGCAGTTCAGGATCTGAAGTTGGTCTTAATAATTTTAGTTGCTGGGGTGAGGAAACATTTTTTTAACTACCGTTTAAGGATCAGAAGAATGAACCGAAAGAAATTCATAAAAACTGTAATTGGTGCGACACTCGGAATTAGTTCTGCGTTTGCAATGACGGCCCAGGCTGAGGAAACCATTAAGGTTGGTATCCTGCATTCTTTGTCGGGAACAATGGCCATTTCGGAGACGGCGTTGAAGAATATAGCGCTCATGACTATTGAGGAAATCAATGCTAATGGCGGATTATTGGGTAAACAACTTGAGCCAGTAGTGGTTGACCCTGCATCAAACTGGCCACTGTTTGCTGAAAAAGCTAGACAGTTAATCACGCAGGATAAGGTTGATGTCGTTTTTGGCTGTTGGACCTCTGTATCAAGAAAATCTGTATTACCAGTTTTTGAAGAATTAAATAATCTTCTGTTTTATCCCGTTCAGTACGAGGGGGAAGAGTTATCACAAAATGTGTTCTATACCGGAGCCGCTCCGAATCAACAAGCTATTCCAGCAGTTGAATATTTGATGAGTGAAGAGGGTGGTGGAGCTAAGCGTTGGTATCTTTTAGGGACAGACTATGTTTATCCTCGAACAACCAACAAAATCCTTCGAGCTTTCTTGATTTCTAAGGGTGTTGAAGAGTCAGATATTGAAGAGGTTTATACGCCTTTTGGTCACAGTGATTATCAAACCATTGTTGCTGATATTAAGAAATTCTCTGCTGGTGGGAAAACGGCTGTAGTGTCTACTATTAATGGTGACTCTAATGTTCCATTTTACAAAGAGTTGGGTAATGCAGGCTTGAAAGCAACTGATGTCCCTGTCATGGCATTCTCTGTTGGTGAGGAAGAGCTCCGCGGTATTGACACTAAGCCATTACTTGGGCACTTGGCTGCGTGGAATTATTTCATGTCGGTTAAAGGTAAGCAAAACAAATCATTTACTAAAATGTATAAGGCATGGGCCAAGAAAAACGGTGTCCCTAATCTTAATACTGTAGTAACTAATGATCCGATGGAGGCTACCTACGTTGGAATCAAGATGTGGGCACAGGCGGTAGAGCAGGCTGGAACTACGGACGTAGATGCAGTCCGTGATGCAATGGGTGGTCAGACATTCAAAGCGCCATCCGGCTTTACACTTACTATGGACGCGACAAATCACCATCTGCATAAGCCAGTTATGATTGGCGAGATCCTTCCAAACGGCCAATTTCAGGTGGTTTGGAGTACTAAGGCTCCCATCAGAGCTCAGCCTTGGAGCCCATTTATTACCGGCAACGAGAGTAAGCAGGGATTGTAATAATCTCCTCTGGTGCTGGTATGAAATTGTTTAAATTACCAGCGCAAACGAAATACACAAAAGGTCTGCCTTTGCTTCAAGCAGCAGGCTTTTTGTGGTTAAGTTGACGTGAGCATGTTGAATAACAAACGAAACGCATTATTATTTATTTTAAGTTTCCTTGCGCTCGCCTTTCCTATGGTCGGTACAGCGCTTGATCGAACGGATATATCTGGGTTGGCGTCAGAGCATGTGATGGAGCGTCTCAAAGCTATTGAGAAGATTGCACGAGTCGGAGATTCAGATGCGCTTAGAATGCTGGAAGGGCTTCAAAACAGCGAGTTATTAGTTACCGACACGGGCCAAATTGTTCTGGAAAATGATGATTGGGATGTGATTGATGCGATCACATTGGAGATGCTCGACCCTCAGCCCGACACCTACAACACGGTTATTGTTAATAACCGTATGCGGTCCCAGCTCGAGAGCGCGGTGGGCGTACTTCAATTGTTATCGGATGATAGGGAAATACGCCTTACCTCAGCGAAGTCTTTACGGGACAATCTATCCCCTTCATTGCTGACTTTTTTAAATAAAGCCCTCGCTCAGGAATCTGATGAGGAGATCGGACGAATTTTAAAAGAGAGTCAATCCATCATTTTGTTGGATAGCCTTGATGAGCAAGAGCGAATCGACGCGGTTCACTATTTAACGTCGAGCAGTGAACGACGTGTACGAGAATTGCTAGTAGCGAAATTAGAAAAAAATGAATCAGGTGAATTTGAAGAAATATCTGCTGAAGTCAGGGTGGCGATAGAATTCGCTGTCACTGCTATCGATCGGAAACTCACGTTTATCGATTATTTTGGGCGTTTATTTAGTGGGTTATCTCTAGGTAGCATTTTACTTCTTGCCGCGATGGGTCTCGCGATTACATATGGACTGCTTGGCGTGATCAATCTTGCTCATGGAGAGATGTTGATGATTGGTGCCTACGCTACTTACGTGACACAACAACTGTTTGTTAATTATCTACCAAGCTATTTTGACCTATATGTTTTGGCTGCCATTCCGATGGCATTTCTTTCTTCGGCCATCATTGGTGTCGTGCTTGAGCGTACTGTTATTCGTTGGTTATATGGTCGTCCACTTGAAACGCTATTGGCCACTTGGGGTATTAGTCTTTTTCTAATTCAGTTGGTGAGACAGATTTTTGGAGCGCAAAACGTTGAGGTTTCAAACCCAACTTGGTTGTCGGGAGGCGTTGAAGTATGGAATATCGCCATGCCTCTTAACCGTATTGCTATTATTGTTTTTGCTGCCTTGGTGCTTATTGGTATTTGGTTGCTGATTAGTCAAACCAGGCTAGGATTATTTATCCGTAGCGTCACACAAAACCGAAGTATGGCAGCTTGTGTTGGGGTTAACACGGCTAAGGTCGATATGCTTGCGTTCGGCTTAGGTTCGGGTATTGCAGGCTTAGCTGGCGTTGCTTTATCTCAAATAGGTAATGTCGGACCGGATCTTGGTCAGGCGTACATCATTGATTCATTCATGGTTGTAGTGCTTGGTGGTGTGGGGCAATTAGCTGGAACGGTATACGCGGCGCTCGGTCTTGGAGTGTTCTCCAAATTCATTGAGCCTGGTGTTGGGGCGGTTTTAACTAAAATTATTATCCTTGTATTCATCATCGCTGTTATTCAAAAGCGTCCTCAAGGGTTGTTTGCCCTAAAGGGACGTTCCGTGGAGGGATAAATGCAGTATCAACCAAATATTGAACCGTTATTTTCTAAGCTTGGTTGGCTTGGATTGATAACATTCGCTGTACTAACTCTTATCGTTGTGCCGTGGATGTATCTCTTTATTCCAGATGGTGGTGCATTTCATATTTCGTCCTACACCGTGACGCTAATTGGCAAAATTATGTGTTACTGCATAGTCGCCGTGGCAATGAATTTGATATGGGGGTATGCGGGAATCTTATCCCTTGGGCAAGGTTTATTTTTTGCTCTTGGTGGGTATTCTTTTGGGATGTATCTCATGCGGCAAATTGGTCAGGATGGTCAGTATCAGAGCGATCTGCCTGATTTTATGGTTTTTCTCGATTGGAAAGAGTACCCGTTGCATTGGTTAGGCACAGATAGTTTTTTGTGGGCGATCATGTTAGTCGTCTTAGTGCCTGGAGTTCTGGCCTTCATATTCGGTTATTTTGCTTTTCGGTCTCGTATTAAAGGCGTGTATTTTTCAATTATTACTCAAGCGCTCACGTACGCGTTTATGTTGTTATTTTTCCGTAACGAGACGGGTTTTGGAGGTAATAACGGGTTTACTGACTTTAAACGAATACTGGGTTACTCCCTAACTGATCCAACGATGCGCGCAGCATTGTTTGGACTTAGTGCATTTTTCTTACTACTTGTTTTGATTCTCTCTCGAGTATTGATTAAATCCAAGTTTGGTCGAATATTGACTGCTATTAGAGATTCCGAGTCGCGTCTGATGTTTTGCGGCTATGACCCGATTCGTTTTAAACTTTTCATTTGGACACTCTCTGCGATCATCTGTGGTATCGCGGGTGCTTTATATGTGCCTCAAGTCGGTATTATCAATCCCAGTGAGATGTCTCCAGCAAATTCTATTGAGATCGCGGTATGGGTGGCTGTCGGTGGGCGAGGGACTATCCTCGGGCCCGTGATAGGTGCCGCAGCTGTAAATGGCGCTAAGAGTTTCTTCACGCAAGCCTTTCCGGAGTATTGGCTTTTTTTCTTAGGATTACTATTTATTTTAGTAACACTATGGCTGCCCTTTGGGATAGTCGGTTTGTTTTCTAAATTGAAGAATAAATTCAAAAAAATAGAGAGTTAAATCAATGCAAGAAACATTAGGGATAAAAGACCCCATTAGAAAAAGTACTTTAGGAAGTGTCGCACGGAGAGGGGTCGATACGTCACACGGCCCTATTTTGTATCTTGACGACATTTCCGTAAGTTTCGATGGTTTTAAAGCATTAGATGCCCTCTCTTTAACAGTAGACGCGGGTGAGCTTAGATGCATTATTGGTCCGAATGGCGCGGGTAAGACCACAATGATGGATGTGATTACAGGTAAAACAAAACCCGATTCTGGGACGGTGTTTTTTGGGCAAACAATTGATCTGAGTAGGATGAATGAACCTCAAATCGCATCTGCTGGGATCGGCCGTAAATTCCAAAAACCAACGGTGTTCGAGAATCACACAGTATTCGAAAATTTAGAGTTGGCCATGCAGTACGATAAGCGGGTTTGGGTTAGTCTCTTCGCTAAAAGAAAAAGATCACAGATAAAAAAAATTACCGAAACGATGGAAATTATAGACTTGGTTAATCAGGCAGGCCGATTGGCTGGGTTGCTCTCGCATGGGCAGAAACAGTGGCTTGAAATTGGCATGCTGCTGATGCAAGAGCCAAAACTTTTATTGTTGGATGAACCAGTAGCGGGGATGACTGACGACGAGACTGCAAAAACAGCGAAGCTTTTCAAGTCTCTCGCAGGAGAGCGCTCGTTAGTGGTTGTTGAGCATGATATGGAGTTTGTTGCGGAGATTGCATCGACAGTCACCGTTTTACATGAGGGTGCAGTGTTAGCCGAAGGTCGCATGGAGGACGTGCAATCGAATGATCGTGTGATTGAAGTCTATTTGGGGCGTTAAAAATTATGTTGGAAGTTAAAAATATTAATCAATATTATGGCTCTAGCCATACTCTGAAAAATGTAAGCTTCACAGTGCCCACTGGGGCTGTGACGACTTTATTAGGTAGAAATGGAGTTGGTAAAACTACACTTCTCAACTGTTTGATGGGGGTTTTAGAGACGACAAGTGGAACGATTCATATCAATGGTTCAGACGTCACAGGACAACCATCTTATGTTCGAGCTCGTCAAGGTGTTGGTTATGTGCCGCAAGGGAGAGAAATATTCGCGCGATTGACAGTTGAGGAAAATTTGTTAATGGGCCTTGCGACAAAATCTAAAGGAGCGCTATCGGACTTGCCTTATGAAATATTTGATATGTTCCCAGTTTTAAATGAAATGCTCCATCGGCGTGGAGGGGACTTGTCTGGTGGGCAGCAGCAGCAACTAGCGATAGGCAGGGCACTCGCGATGTCACCTAACATTTTGATTCTTGATGAGCCTACCGAGGGTATTCAGCCATCGATTATCAAAGATATTGGTAATGCGATTCGCTTGTTAGCTGCGCGGGGCGACATGGCCATCCTATTGGTGGAGCAATATTATGATTTTGCAAAAGATCTTGCCGATCATTACATTATTCTTCAGCGTGGGGAAGTCATCAAGTCGGGTTTAGGTGAAGACATGGATGCTGATAATGTTAGGCATTATTTATCAGTATGAACTTAACTGACAGTCCATCACCTTCTTGGTTTGCGGATTTGCAACTTGCTTTTGGTTTGCGTGAGGGCAGGACGGCAATGATCCGAAATAAACACGAGGGACCACTTGTCGTTCAAAAAGCGTTGTACCCAGAAGGCCCTGAGCTTTGTCAAATCTTGATTGTTCATCCTCCAGGAGGTATTGCTGGTGGTGATGAATTAAGGGTTAGTTGCGATTTGGATGTGGGGGCTAGGGTTCAACTAACTACTCCCGGTGCTACAAAGTGGTATGAAAGCTTCGGTAGTCCCTCAAAACAATTCATAACACTAAACCTGGCTGCAGAGAGTATCTGTGAGTGGCTTCCACAGGAGAACATCATCTTTAATAGATGCTTGGTCGATGTTGTAACAGAGGTCAATGTTGAGTCAGGTGCTATTTTTGTCGGTTGGGATTTCTATTCGTTAGGTCGTCACGTAAAACATGCCCCTCTCTTACACGGTCAACTCAAGCAAAAAACTAAAATCTTAATTGATGGTATTCCAATATTTACGGAGCGTACGCTTTTCGACCCAGATCGCTTAATGGATGGTCCTGGAATTTTGGATGGATATTCCAATTACGGAACAATGTTCATTGTTGGTTTAGATCAGAATCCTGCGCTAATTGAAGATTTAAGAAAGATCGCTGAAGGTGAAATGCATTGTGCTTTAACTTGGATGGATGGGGTATTAATCGCGCGGTGGGTTGGGGCAGACATCGAGGCTGGACGCGATATTTTCACAGCGATATGGGCGAGGTTACGACCGGTTTATTTTCTGCGTCCGGCCGTTAATCCTCGAATTTGGAATACTTAATGCGTAATAATTGAATGAGGTGATTCAATGAATTTAACTCCGCGAGAGAAAGATAAATTATTAATATTTACTGCGAGTTTGCTGGCGGAAAGACGCCTCAAAAAAGGGTTGCTTCTGAATTATCCAGAGGCTGTAGCCTATATTTCTGCAGAGATCATGGAGGGTGCGCGAGAAGGTAGAACGGTAGCGGATTTAATGTCATACGGTGCAACATTGTTGGCACGCTCCCAGGTGATGGAGGGGGTGCCAGAGATGATCCCAGAGATTCAGGTCGAGGCGACCTTCCCCGATGGGACCAAGTTAGTAACCGTTCATCAACCGATTGTTTGAGGAGCTAGGCATGATACCTGGAGAAATTGAGACCTTAGAAGGAGATATAGAAATTAACCAAAATAGGACGTTAGTTACCATCGTCGTATGTAACGCAGGAGATCGGCCGATTCAAGTGGGCTCTCACTACCATTTTTATGAAACCAACTCAGCGCTTGAATTTGATCGGGAGCAAAGTAGGGGATTTCGTTTAAATGTTGCAGCTGGTACAGCTGTTCGATTTGAGCCAGGTCAAAAGAGAACGGTTGAGTTAGTCGCGTTTGGGGGAGATCGAAAAGTTTTTGGATTTAGGGGCCTGGTAATGGGAGATTTGTCATGACCACTAGAATCGATCGTCGCGCTTATGCGGAGATGTTTGGCCCAACGGTTGGCGATCGTGTACGTTTGGCGGACACCGATTTATGGATTGAGGTCGAAGTAGATAAGACGATACCAGGGGAGGAAGTTAAGTTTGGTGGTGGAAAAGTCATTCGTGACGGAATGGGACAGGGCCAGAGGCCTGCCGACGCGGTTGCGGACACAGTCATTACGAATGCTTTAATTGTTGACTATACGGGAATTATCAAAGCTGATATTGCGATAAAGGATGGTCGCATCAGTGGTATTGGTAAAGCAGGTAACCCAGATGTGCAACCAGGAGTTGACATCGTGATTGGTGCCGCGACGGAAATTATTGCAGGCGAGGGCTCTATCGTAACTGCTGGGGGAGTTGACGCTCATATTCATTTTATTTGTCCGCAACAGATTGAAGAAGCATTGTCTTCCGGTATCACTACGATGTTAGGCGGCGGAACAGGACCTGCTACGGGTACAAATGCTACAACTTGTACGCCTGGTCCTTGGCACATTTCTAGGATGCTTCAGTCGGCTGATGCGTTTCCTATGAATCTAGGGTTCATGGGTAAGGGGAACGCGAGTTTACCACTGCCGTTGGAGGAACAAATCGCAGCGGGTGCTATGGGCCTGAAGTTACATGAGGATTGGGGCACCACGCCTGCGTCCATTGATAATTGCTTAACGGTAGCAGACGCTTCAGATGTTCAAGTTGCAATTCATACCGACACCTTGAATGAGTCAGGATTTGTGGAGGATACCCTCGCTGCATTTAAGGACAGAGTCATACACACGTACCATACTGAGGGTGCGGGTGGAGGTCATGCTCCCGATATCATTAAGGCGTGTGGTTTTGCCAACGTCTTACCTTCTTCTACTAATCCGACACGCCCGTATACCGTCAATACAATAGACGAACACTTAGACATGTTGATGGTTTGCCACCATCTGGATCCAGCAATCGCAGAAGATGTTGCTTTCGCAGAATCAAGAATACGTCGTGAAACAATCGCAGCTGAAGACGTACTGCATGATTTGGGCGCGTTCAGCATGATAGCGAGTGATTCACAGGCCATGGGTCGAGTCGGAGAGGTTATTTGTCGGACGTGGCAAACGGCTCATAAAATGAAAGTTCAACGGGGCCCATTGCCTGAGGACTCTGATCGGTCTGATAATTTTCGCGTAAAGCGTTACGTGTCGAAATACACTATAAACCCAGCCATTACTCATGGTGTTGCTCATGAGGTTGGTTCGATAGAAGTCGGCAAGTTAGCTGATATTGTGCTCTGGAAGCCGGCTTTTTTTGGCGTAAAACCCTCTATGATCTTAAAGGGAGGAGTTATTGCAATGTCCCTTATGGGGGACCCTAATGCCTCTATCCCTACGCCTCAACCGGTTCATTATCGATATATGTTCGGTGCTTATGGTGGGTCTATGAGTCACTCCTCGGTTACATTTGTGTCTCAAGCGGCTATTGATTCTAACGTTCGGGGCCAATTAAATCTGAATAAACGTCTTGTTCCCGTTCGTAATACGAGAACGATCTCCAAGGCATCAATGATTTTGAACACACTCCAGCCAAAAATAGAGGTTGATCCGCAAAATTATCATGTTTATGCGGATGGTGAATTGCTAACGTGTGAGCCAGCTACAGTGCTGCCGCTGGCACAGCGATACTTCTTGTTTTAAATCATGTTGGTTATTACAAAACGAGCAGACACTACCTCAATCGTGGATGTGGAAGTTTCACTTACGTTTGATGTGAGAAAAAAATCTCGATTTAAGACATTTAGTGTCGACGGCGAAGAAGTGGGCATATTTCTGGAGCGAGGTGCGATTCTTTCCGGTGGTGATTGTTTGATGAGTGAGGATGGGAGAGTAGTCCGAGTTGTCGCTAAGGATGAATCACTGCTTCAGATCAACCGGGGATCATCACGATCTCTTGCGCAGCTTGCATATCACCTTGGTAACCGTCACGTCTCAATAGAGATTGACGTGGATTCATTACGTATTGCGTACGATGAGGTTTTGAAAGATATGGTTGAAGGTTTGGGTGCTCAAACGCTAGCAGTTACGGCTCCCTTTCATCCCGAGAGCGGAGCCTACGGTGGTGGACACAGTCATGGATCAGAGCATGGAAAAGGTCGAGGACCAATAATTCATGAATTCGCCCTTTTGACCGATTTGAGTGTCGATGATGACGCGTAACAATCTGATGAATATGCTGAGGCTTTCTAGCCAATCCTTACCTACCGGGGCGTTCAGTTATTCTCAGGGAATGGAGTGGTTGGTAGATACGCAACGAATTTATAATGAGTCAACAGTGTACGAGTGGGTCGCATCAATCCTTCTAGGGCCATATGCGAACTATGAGCTGCCTATTCTGCGAGAGATGTTTGATGCTTGGAATCGTGTTGATCATCAAGCTATTGAAGTGCTGAATCTGGATTATTTGAGTTCTAGAGAGACCGTTGAGATACAAAAAGAGACGTTGCAGATGGGATACGCTCTTCGGGCTGTCATCCGAGAGATGGGCACTGCTTCTAATCACGCAACTGAATTCTTATCGCAATTAGATAATTTAAGTTTCCCTGTTGGATTCTCTTTTTGCTGTAATCAAAATGGTTTATCAGTCGATGAAATGCTGACGAGTCATGTGTGGTCTTTCATTGAGAATCAGATTCTTGTTGCCATCAAGGCAGTGCCGCTTGGACAGAGTGCCGGCCAGAGACTTTTGAATGTGCTGATACCTGCAGGGGATGAGGCAGTTCGGACATCACTCTTGGTCGACGTAAATGATTGGTCAAATTTTTCGCCATTACAGGCCATAGCAAGTGCGAAACACGAAACGCAGTATTCGAGGTTGTTTAGATCGTGACACTAATAAATATAAATGAATAGGAGTGATTTTATGGCGTCTTCCCCTCTAAGAGTTGGTATTGGTGGTCCCGTTGGATCAGGTAAAACTGCCTTAACTTTAGCTTTGTGTAAGGGCATGAGAGACAAATACGAGATTGCAGTGGTCACTAATGATATCTACACGAAAGAAGATGCTGATTTTTTGGTACGCAACGGTGCGCTCACTCCAGATCGGATCATAGGAGTCGAGACGGGTGGTTGCCCGCATACGGCGATTCGTGAGGACGCGTCGATTAATCTTGAAGCTGTGGGGCGCCTTAGCAACCGCTTCGATTTAGATGTTGTTTTTATTGAAAGTGGCGGTGACAATTTAGCCGCTACGTTTTCGCCTGAATTGTCTGATTTAACAATTTATGTCATTGATGTATCTGCTGGAGAAAAAATACCTAGAAAGGGTGGCCCAGGCATCACCAAGTCAGATCTGTTAGTCATAAATAAGATAGATTTAGCTCCGATGGTCGGTGCTTCTCTCGAAGTGATGGAGAGAGACGCGCGTAGGATGCGGGGTGACAAGCCATTTATTTTTAGCAACTTGAAAATAGATCAAGGATTAGCCGAGATAACTGAGTTCGTTGTTGAGGAAGGCATGCTTGGTCGGTTGCGACGGGTTTAGCGTGTAAAATTTATCAGTATCACTGGCATGAAAGTTTAAGGTGGTCGTAGTACTATCTTGATATCACAACTAGGAGGGTTCTAATGATTGATGTCAAGTGTTCCAAACGGTTTCTCGTTCCCATTTTTGTAGCACTGTTCTTGTCCAGTTGCGGCGGACCAGATGCCGCACAGTTCCTTGACGATGCTTTAGTCGGCGAGCATCGCACACCTGCCTATGCTGAGCGAGATGAGTTCCGACATCCAAAAGAGACGCTGCTCTTCTTCGGTTTAAAACCGGAAAGTTCTGTAGTCGAAATCACGCCCGGGTTTGGTTGGTACGCTGAGATTTTGGCCCCTTTGCTTAGCGCTAATGGACAGTATTACTACACTTCTTATACGTTGGATGAGGATATCAGTCCTTTTTTTATTGAAGTAGAAAAGGCATTTAAAGAAAAAATTGAGCTGAACCCTGATATTTACGAGAAACTAACTTGGGTTCATTTCGATCCAAGTCAGCCTGCATTTGCGCCAGATGGCCCCGTTGACATGGTTCTGACATTCAGAAACGTGCATAACTGGGCAAAAGCCGGAACTGCTGAATCAATGTTCACTGGTTTTGCCCAAGCGCTCAAACCAGGTGGTGTTCTCGGTCTTGTAGAACACAGAGCGAAACCAGGAACGCCGTTAGAGGAGCAGATTGGCAGTGGCTACATGACAGTCGAATATGTTGTTCAGCTAGCAAAGGATGCTGGATTTCGTTTAGATGCCTCTTCAGAGATCAATGCAAACTCCAAGGACACTACTGATCATCCGGGCGGTGTTTGGAACTTATTGCCGAACCTCAGAAATGTAGCAGATGAGGACAAAGCGGCGATTATGGCGATCGGGGAGTCAGACCGTATGACTCTTAGGTTTGTTAAAGAGTAAGTTGGTTGAGCATTAGTTTTCGCAACATGAAATTGAAAGATTAAAGATGCAAACTGATATAGAAATTGCCCAACAGGCTAAGTTAAAACGGATCGCTGAGATTGCCACGCAACGGTTGGGTATTCCTGAGGAGCATGTGGAGCCTTATGGACATTACAAAGCTAAATTGACCAATGAATTTGTCGCGAGTTTAAAAGACAAACCGGACGGTAAATTAATTTTGGTCACAGCCATCAGTCCGACTCCAGCAGGCGAAGGGAAAACCACGACAACAGTAGGGCTTGGCGATGCGATGAATTCTATCGGTAAGGATGCGCTGATTTGTTTAAGGGAGCCAAGCCTGGGGCCTGTTTTTGGAATGAAAGGTGGTGCTGCCGGTGGTGGATTCGCGCAAATTGTACCGATGGAGGACATTAATCTTCACTTCACGGGCGATTTTAATGCCATACAGTTAGCGAATAATTTGTTGGCAGCGATGCTCGATAATCATATCCATCACGGAAATGATTTAGGTATTGATGTGCGTCGTATCACATGGAAACGTGTATTAGACATGAATGATCGGGCGCTCCGCTCCATAGTTGTCTCTCTGGGTGGGCCGGGTAACGGTTATCCACGTGAAGATGGGTTCGACATCGTAGTGGCGTCTGAAGTGATGGCGATTCTGTGCCTCGCAGAATCTATGACGGATTTAAAAGAACGTTTGGGTCGTATTGTCGTGGCGTATACCCGAGATAAAAAACCAGTTCTTGCTGCTGAGCTCGAGGCACATGGTGCCATGGCTGTTTTATTAAAAGATGCTGTGAAGCCAAATTTGGTTCAAACCTTAGAAAATAATCCAGCAATTATTCATGGTGGACCATTCGCTAATATCGCTCATGGGTGTAATTCAGTGATTGCGACGAGGACATCACTCAAGTTGGCTGATTACGTGATCACAGAAGCGGGGTTCGGTGCAGATCTCGGTGCAGAGAAATTCATTGATATCAAGTGTCGAAAGTCTGGATTGCGACCTGATGTGGTGGTACTTGTGGCCACGATTCGAGCGTTAAAGTTTCATGGAGGTATCGCATTAGCGGATTTAAACCAAGAAAACTTAACGGCGCTGGATGCGGGTTTCGCAAATTTGGAACGCCACGTCAATAACATGCGTAACGTCTTTAATCTTCCTTGTGTGGTGTCGATTAATCATTTCACCCATGACTCGGAGGCTGAGCTAACCTTGCTTCAAGAGCGATGCGATGCGCTTGGTGTGTCGGTGGTTGTGTCCAAGCACTGGGCAGAGGGTGGTAAGGGTGCGCAAGCGCTGGCGCACAAAGTTATCGATATTATTGAGAATGAAAAATCTGAACTTACATTTGCTTACGAAGATGAGGATAGTCTTGAGCAAAAAATAGAATCAATTGCGACAAAGATTTATGGAGCTGCTGACGTTAAGTTTGATACGAAAGCCAAAATCAGACTTGCCGAGCTTGAGAAGGAAGGCCATGGTGCATTGCCAGTCTGTATCGCCAAAACGCAGTATTCCTTTTCCAGTGATCCTACTCTTAAGGGTGCGCCAACTGGGCATACGCTAACCGTGCGCGAGATTCGGCTATCTGCAGGTGCTGGGTTTGTTGTCGTAGTATGTGGAGACGTCATGACGATGCCTGGTTTGCCGAAGGTTCCTGCGGCTACTCGCATTGATTTGAGCGCAGATGGGAAAGTTGTTGGGTTGTTTTAATGTTTGGATGTGGCGCATGACATCGGGTCGAGAGCCGTTACGATGAGCGCGCCCACAATTACTGCGCTTACACAGCCCGAGGGGATCAGCAGTCACGCGCGAGACATTGCTTGGGTTGAGACGAACATTCCATGTCAGGTCGCCTGTCCCGCGGGAACCGATATTCCTGGATATATTGAGGCGATCAATAATGGAAAATTAGACGAAGCCTACGCCATCAATTTTAGAGATAACGTATTTCCCGGTGTTCTTGGGCGTGTGTGCTCAAGGCCATGCGAGAGTGCATGCAGGCATGGCCGACCCTCTCTCGGAGAGTCTGTAGCCATTTGTGCGCTCAAAAGGTCATCTGCCGATCTAGGTGGCTCGCTCACTATTCGACCAAACATTAAGTCATCCAGTGGATATCGCGTGGCAGTTGTTGGTGCGGGCGTCGCTGGGCTTGCTGCTGCGAGAGATCTGGCGCTGGAGGGGCACAAGGTTATTGTTTATGAAAAGCACCGTCGCCCTGGAGGCATGATGGTGCAAGGGATTCCGTCATTTCGACTGCCGAGAGATGTGGTTGAGTATGAGATTAATCAAGTTTTATCTCTGGGTATTGAGCTCAAATGTGGTGTCAGTATTGGCGATGATCAAAGTCTCGATGTACTTGTAGACTCACATGATGCAGTCGTTCTGGCTGCGGGAACGTTAAGTGGTAACCGTTTAGATATTCCGGGTGTTAACTTGCCTGGAATTGAGCACGGCCTAGATTTTCTGATGATGGTTAATGAGCAAGGGCGACAACGGATAGGATCTAATGTTGTGGTGATCGGTGGTGGGTACACAGCAATGGATTGCGCCCGGACCGCTATTAGATTAGGGGCAGAGACTGCTGTGTATTACCGTCGTGGGCCTCAGGATATGGTTGTCTTGCCTGGTGAGGTTCAAGAGTTGTTGAATGAGACCGGGTCAATGAATTACTTTAAAACGCCTAGCCAATTTCGTGGCGGGCAATCGATTCAACAAGTTTCTTTGGCGAAGACGAGTATTCATATGGAAGACGGGAAGCCGATCATTCGTATAGATACAGTTAGTTCAACTGATATTGATGTGGATAGTGTAATTTTAGCTACAGGTCAAACCGCAGATACAGACTGGATTTCAGGACGCGTCAGAGAAGCTATCTTAAATGAGCAAGGTGACGTTTCGGTAGCCCAAGGCGCACTTACACCAGATCCTAAAGTATTTGTGGCGGGAGATTTTGCTACGGGTGCCACAACGTTGATAGATGCAATAGCCCATGGGCGGAAAACCGCTTCACTTGTGACGCGATTCCTCACCGGGCAGGATATATCCAGTAGGAAAGTTAAGATTGAAAAAAAACGTTATGGCGTTGATTTTGAAGGAGGACGATTTTCCCGAACTCAAGAGATGAATGTGATTCCAATTACTCCGGTACCAACACTCGACTTGTCAGATAGACAAGGAAGCAGGGAAGTGGAGCTGGGATATAACCATGGGACAAGCCAAGAAGCGGGTAAGCGTTGCTACTTATGTCATTACAAGTTTGAAATTGACAATAGATTATGCGTGCTTTGCGATGAGTGCATAAAGGTGAAGCCCACAGAGGGCTGCATCGTACCCGTTTCGGATCTAGAGGTTGACGATGAAGGGGCCGTTGTCAAATATAAGCATCTGCAAAAAGGCGAATCGGATTCTCTCTACTATAATCAGTTGTGGATTGATCAAGATAAGTGCATCCGTTGTGGCCAATGTGAGGCGGTATGCCCGGTCGGTGCAATATCAATTCAAAAGGTGAGTTTTATTAAAGTTTAGTGACGATACTTTTCTTTCGGTTTGCTACGCTTTATACTAAATTTATAACTCGCGAGCTCACCCCGTTGGTTGGTGTGCCAGTTCTCGAAACGCGAATTTCATCCATAACGATGGAGGTAGAGCGTGGCATTTGTATTGGCACTTGATGCGACTGGAGTCCCCAGTAGATGGCTGCATGTTGAGAATGCGATCACCTATCATGCTCGAGACATGGTGGCTTGGTCGCTAGGCGATGCGATTGCTACATTTCGTGGTGGGGTGTCGCGTCTAACCGGCAAACGATCCGAGATTCAGACCCAAAGTATTATTGCGATTAAAGGCGCCGTAGATAGATTTACGGGCAATCCACATCCCTCATTGACGAATAGTGCTTTATTTGCTCGTGATCTTAAAATCTGCGCGTATTGCGGTGATCAATATCGAGAAAGAGAACTCTCGCGCGATCACGTTACTCCCGTTCATGCGGGTGGTGAAGATAAATGGATGAATGTTGTTACCGCCTGCCGACCTTGTAATATCCGAAAGGGTGGACGTAATCCAGATCAGGCGAAAATGCCTTTGTTGTTTTTGCCGTATATTCCAAACAGGTACGAGCATTTAGTTTTGCAAAATAGAAAAATTTTGCATGATCAGGCTGAATATTTAATGGCAAAGGTGCCGAAGTATAGTCGTCTGCATGAGTAGAATAAATACAGCATCTTGTTGAGATAGGTGGTTTCTTGAAAAAAATTATATTCATATTTCTTGTTTTTTCGGTTTTAGTCGGCTGTAAATCTAATCCGATTTCTGGGCGTGCACAGTTTATGTTGGTACCAGAAGATATGGCCATTAGTGAGTCGAATAAGGCGTATAAAGCAATGCTCACGCCAATCAAGAAAGAAGGGAAGCTTAATGGTGATCCGGCAATGCTTGAGCGGGTGCAAAACATCACCAGTCTTTTGGTGGCGCAGGCAGTCGTCTACCGACCTGACGCCAGGAATTGGAATTGGTCTGTACAAGTCATTGATGAGCCAGAGGTCATCAATGCCTGGTGTATGGCTGGAGGAAGGATGGCGATCTATTCAGGACTCATCACGAAGCTTGAAGCGACCGATGATGAAATCGCTCAAGTGATGGGTCATGAAATCTCACATGCATTGTTGTCACACACCCGTGAGCGGATGTCGCGTGCTTTGGCTATGCAGTTGGGTATTACCGCAATCTCTATCGCTTTGTCAGACGAACAATATGGTGGTATTGCGGTGCAGGGAACAGCTCTTGCGGCGATTGTTGCGCTGGAGTTACCTAATAGCCGAACCGCAGAGGGTGAGAGTGACCGAGTGGGTATTGAAATTGCGGCGAAGGCTGGTTTCGATCCGAGGGCAGCCGTTACATTATGGAAAAAAATGGCTGATGAGAGTGGACAAAAAGATTCACGTTTCGATTTTCTATCGACGCATCCCGCGCCAGTTAAGCGGATGGAAGAGTTAGAGGTCTTAACTCAGGCAATGCTTCCGTACTATGAAGACAAGTCTCCCAGACCGGCCCATCCTGTAAGCGCAGGAGACATCTAATATTTCGATATAACACTTTTACTCAAATCAGGTGTGCCGACTACAGGCGGCATGCTGAGTCTCAGAGCGCATAAAAAGAGGCACCCGAAGGTGCCTTTAAAGTCCTCATCAGAAATCTCGAATGAGGATATAGGGGAATGTATAAGCTGCTGGAGTTTGGGAGCAGCAAATACAAGTAGATCGACTGGTGGAAAATGAGAAGGTTCCCAAAAACTTGTGAATTGAGTTTTTAAAGTTTTCGGCTGATGATTTCTTTCATGATTTCATCTGTCCCACCATAAATGCGCTGTACCCTAGCATCGGAAAACATACGGCCAATGAGGTATTCGTCCATGAAGCCATAACCTCCATGGAGTTGGACGCAATCATCAATCAGTAGATTTTGTTGTTGGGCCAACCATAATTTTGCTGCTGAGGCAGTTTCTGTATCTAATGATCCGGTGAGTATTTTGTTGATGCAGTCGTCTACAAATGCTCGGGCAACTTTCAATGTGGCAACCATATTGGCCAATACGAATCGTGTGTTTTGCTTGTTGATTAGAGGTTCACCAAAGACTGTCCGGTTTCTGACGTACTCCACGGTAAGTTGATAGGCTCCTTCCATAGCTCCCATAGCCATATCTGCAATTAATAAACGTTCGTAGGGAAGGTCTGCCATGAGTTGATAAAGGCCTCGACCGGGAGTTTCGCCTAGAATTTCACGGTTACTGAGATTGATATTGTCGAAAAAAAGTTCTGAAGTATCTTGCGCTTTGAGGCCTATTTTTTTCAATCGATTTCCAACCGAATAGCCTTGGTGTTTTTTGGTTTCAATAATGAAGACGGAGAATTTTCCGTTATCCTCCGGTGTATCCATTTTGGCAAACACTAAAACTAATTCTGCTAAATAACCATTAGTGATAAAGGTTTTTGAGCCGTTGAGCGTGAAGTGCTTGCCGTTTGAGGTTGCCTTAGTACGAATTCCTCTTAGGTCTGAGCCCGCATCAGGTTCAGACATCGCGATAGCACCAACAAGTTCGCCTTGAGCCAGTTTGGGAAGATAGTGCTGCTTCTGCTCTTCGGTCCCATGATTAAGAAAGTAGTGTGCAACGATGCTGTGAACGGAAGGGCTCATGCCGGTTAGACCGCGATGTCCCATCGCTTCGTAGAGAATGGCTTCATGTCTAAAATCACCACCACCGCCACCGTATTCGATTGGTATGTCAGTGCATAAGATGCCAAGCTGTCCAGCTCTTCTCCAGATGTCGTGGCCAACGTGACCTCGTTGCCTAGATTCCTCATCATAAGGGACCATTTCGGTGTCTAGGAAACGCTCAACCGTATTTTTGTAAGTGGTTAATTCCTCATTGAGCCAAGATGGTTGAAAGTCGTAAGGCATGTTGATCAGTAGGTCTGGCAGTTTTCGAAAATGGTGACGTTGGCCATGCCGCCACCTTCGCACATGGTTTGAAGACCTAACTTTCCTCTATGGGTTATGAGGGCATGTATCAGTGTCGCGGCTAATTTTGTTCCCGAGCTCCCTAGAGGATGTCCAAGAGCAATGGCTCCACCATGCACGTTTAGTTTTTTATGATCCACTTGGGTCGCCCTAAGCCAAGCTAGTGGAACTGAGGCGAAGGCTTCGTTCACTTCATATAAGTCGATATCATCCGCGGAGAGATTTGTCTTTTTGAACGCATGAGCTGTGGCTGGAATCGGGGCTTCAAGCATGATGATGGGGTCATGCCCAATCACCGACATATGACGTATCTGAACCAGTGGCTCGACTCCAAGTAGCTTTAATCCTTTATCGTTACAAACAATAACGCCACTCGCGCCATCACAAATTTGACTGGCTGTGGCGGCAGTGATTTTTCCATTCTCGAGAATAGGTTTCACATCAGCAATGCCTTCAAGCGTTGCGTCAAACCTAATTCCCTGGTCCGTGGCATGAGACTCCCCAGTCAAGTTCCCTCCCGCGTCTTTTACGTCGATGGGTACAATTTCTCGCTTGAAAGCACCATGTTTGACGGCTCCTGCCGCTCGCCTGTGACTTTCCAGAGCATACTCATCCAGTTCCTGTTTTGATATTCCGTACTGCTTGACCAGCATTTCAGCGCCATCAAATTGGCTGAATTCAACGTTGGGATAGCGTTTTTGAAGGTTCGGACTCATGTAGTGACCCATGCCGTTTTTCTTAGGCAGAGTGATCGTTGAAAACATCGGAGTCCGAGTCATACTTTCAACCCCGCCTGCGATGACCACGTCCATGCTTCCTGACATGACAGCCTGAGCTGCAAAGTGCAATGCTTGTTGTGACGATCCGCATTGTCGATCGACACTCGTGGCAGGAACCGACTCCGGTAGTTGTGACGCCAAAACTATATTTCGGGCCACGTTCATGCCTTGCTCTCCGATTTGACTCACGCTGCCCATAATGACGTCTTCAATCACATCAGGAGGGCAATCAATATCTTCCAACAGAGCATTAATAACATGTGCACCCAGATCGACCGGGTGCCAATTCGATAGGTTGCCACCTCGACGACCGCCTGCCGTTCTAAGGGCGGATACAACGTATGCATTATTCATAAGCGGTTTTTCTTTTTTAAGGCAACGTACTGATTATTCCGATAAATAATTTTAACAAGATATTTCAGGTCACTTGGGTACATCTGTCTCGGGGAATCATGCGAATAACTAACGAACCCTTTTAGATCATACCTTTCCGAGAGGAGATTGATTGAGTGACTGCAATGCTTGTTATAAACAATAATGAAGCAACTGCCTGATGAGCTACGCCTAGAATTATGGGGACACCCATAACCAGTGTTGATATGCCAAGTGTTATTTGCAGAATGAGTAGTCCTAACATTAAGCTCGAAAATTTTTTGGTGCGAATCGATACATCTCTTCGTCGTAATCTAAACCAAAAGATAGGAATCAATCCGGCAAGAATGTAGGCAATGATTCGATGGTCAAATTGTACCGTGGTCATATTCTCAAAGAAGTTAGTCATAAATGGTGAGAGCATGAAAAGGCCTGACGGAATAAAACTATCTCCCATTAATGGAAAGGTGTTGTAAATAAGTCCCGCTCTCAATCCAGCTACGAATCCGCCGGACAAAACCATAATGAATAACACCAGGTTAATAATGATTGATAATTTGTACATACTCTTCGCTGGAGTGTTCATATTAAGCTTCGAAGGGTAGAGTACCGATAGGGCCGTCCAAGTAATTGCCCCGAAAATTAGAAATGCGATTCCGAGGTGGGCTGTTAGGCGATATTGGCTGACATTAGGGTCATCGACGAGCCCACTTGCGACCATGTACCAACCCATACCTCCCTGGAGTCCGCCCAGAGCGAATATGCCCAGCAATCGAGCGATTAAATTGCTATTGAGGCGTCTCGCAAACAAGAAGTAAGCAAAAGGTATGAAAAAGACTAAGCCAATGAGGCGTCCCAGCAGTCTATGGAAATACTCCCACCAAAAGATCACTTTGAATTCACCCAAGGACATGCCGTAGTTGATTAGCTGGTACTCAGGGCTGCTTTTGTAGGCATCAAAAACTTGGATCCAGTCTGCATAATTCAGCGGTGGGATTGTGCCGACAAGTGGCGCCCATTCGACGATCGATAAGCCTGAGTGAGTCAGGCGTGTTGCGCCGCCAACAATGATCATACAAAAAACCAGAAACCCGCAAATCGCCAACCAACTGACTACTTGTTTCTGATGGATGTTTTGAAGTTTTTCCATGTTGTTTTTTTAATACGTACAGATCGTTAGAATTCGACTTGATCACGGCCTTTAAGTTTCAACATTGATCGAGCTTCGTCTGGCGTTGCAGTTTGGAGTCCTAGATCTTCCATAATCCTCTTGATTTTGGCGACTTGTTCAGCATTTGATTTTGCAAGTGTTCCTTTGCCACCCCATAAGCTATCTTCGAGACCAACCCGTACGTTGCCACCCATTACTGCAGACTGAGCGGCAACATACATCTGATTGCTGCCAGCGCCGAGCACCGACCATAAGTAATCGTCCCCAAACAATCGGTCTGCTGTGCGTTTCATATGCATGACATCTTCAGCATGAGGCCCTATGCCGCCTCGTAAGCCAAACACGGATTGAATAAGGAATGGAGGCTTAATCAGGCCACGATCAATAAAATGTGCCGCGGTATACAGGTGTCCAATGTCATAGCATTCAATTTCGAATCGGGTGTTGTTGTTACCGCATGATTCTAAAATGTATGCGATGTCTTTAAATGTATTTTTAAAAATACGATCGTCGGATTCTTCTAAATAAGGTCTCTCCCAATCATGCTTAAAATCCTTGAATCGATTCAGCATCTCGTAGAGTCCAAAGTTCATGGAGCCCATATTTAAAGAGGCCAACTCAGGTTTTAATTGCAGTGCTGGCTGCAATCTTTCTTCGACACTCATGGTCGGCGCGCCACCTGTGGTGATGTTGATGACAACATCACTATTTTTCGTAATTGTCGGTAAAAATTGACGAAACATCTCAGGGTCTTGGGTTGGTCTCCCATCTTTTGGATCTCTGGCATGTAAGTGGACGATGGCTGCCCCGGCTTCAGCGGCACCTATGGCAGCCTCAGCAATTTCTTCTGGTGTAACTGGGAGATAGGGCGACATTGAGGGTGTGTGTATTGAACCCGTCACAGCACACGTAATAATTACTTTATTAGCCATAATATTCCTTGGGGACTAGTTGTTATTTAGAAGTCGCGTTAAAACACTCGATATTCAAGCGCAAAACCTGACGCTGATTGAAAAAAGACTAACATAAAAAATTTTTCTTTTAGCTAATCATTTGATTTGTTATTTCGTTTGTGAGCAATAAGTGCCATCAAGCGTTGATCCCTCCAGGATTCCCTTTCCCGAATTTCTGAAAACGGCATGATATCTCTGCGCTGAGACTCGACCTTCTTCACTAAATCTTCGGTCCATTTGGGGTAGTTGATGTTGCTCATCATTTCTGAATAAGCATCGCCGAATCTTGCCGCATAATCGGCAATTCCACCGGGTGCGTTAAGGTCGATTGTCTCGAAAGGTCCCATAAATGCCCATCTAAGCCCCAAGCCGTCTTTTATGGTTTTGTCCAGATCTTCTACTGAAACATAATCCTCATCGACAAGACGCCAAGCTTCTCGCAATAATGCCGCTTGTAGTCTGTTGAGAATAAAACCCGCTACTTCTTTTTTGACAATAATCGGCGCTTGTCCAACTGCTTGATGAAGGTCGTACGTCTTTTGCGTGACCTCAGGGCTGGTCCATGGCGACGGAGAGACTTCGACGATCGGTGCAATGTGTGGCGGATTGACCGGGTGAGCCACAATGCATCGATGTCGACCCTCTAAGTGTTCGCTAAATAGCGATGTTTGTATGGTCGATGTCGAACTTGCGAGAATGCAGTGCTCGGGTGCGAATTGGTCTAATGAGCTGAATACTCCTTTTTTGATGTCAAGATTTTCCGAGGTATTCTCTTGCACATAATCAGCGTTTGATACTGCTTCCTCAATCGATTGGGCAGGTGTGATGCGACGGAGAATTGTTTCGGGGTCTTCATCAATCAAGCCATATTTTTTGAGATCAGCAAGTCCATGGCCAATTAACTCAATTGCTTGCGCGACCGCACCGTTCACGTTGTCGTAGAGCATGACTGGATAGTTAGCCCTGGCGAACACGATGGACCATGCGCGACCGATGAGGCCTGAACCGATGATGGCAATATTTTTCATTTTTGTACCTATAACTGTAAGAGTATTAGTCGGTTTGTAGAACGTTATTTAAAGACCCTATATCTATTTATTCTTGCAAAATGATACTCGTTTTAGATACTTCAGGATTGCCTTTTTTTCGTTGTGTCACGTGGGATGATTTGTAATACAGGGTATGATCTAGAGTGTGTCATTTAGCGAAGTATATTGTTGGTTAGGACCCACAGTCAGTGGATAGTCTGATGTGTGATTACGATCTGCCGTATCGAGAGAAAAGTGAATTCTGAATCAGTCAAAATGAACCATAAGAATCTAATGCTAAACATCTTGGCGATTGAGACCTCGACAGAGATGTGTTCAGTTGCTTTGTTGGTCGGTGGAAAGCTGACCCTTTCAGAAAAACATGTCGGTCAAAAGCACTCAGAAGAAATTTTGCCCATGATCGACCAATTGATTTTGAAATCAGACATAGTTCTCAATCAGATCGATGTCATTGGCTTCGGTGCTGGCCCAGGCTCCTTCACGGGGGTGCGTCTAGCCTGTGGTGTTGCTCAAGGGCTTGCATTTGGCTTAAGCGTGCCGGTGGTCCCGGTCTCCTCTCTGGAGGCGCTTGCGCAAGCAACTAATTTTGACCGCGTGTTGATATGTCAAGATGCGCGGATGAATCAGGTGTATGCCGCGGCATATGAGAGAAAAGGTGATATTTGGTCCCCGTTAACCGACCCATATGTGTGTGACCCTCAAGATGTCACTGTCCCGTTGGGTGGAGGGTGGGTCGTATGCGGTAGTGGGCTTTCTTCCTATGCGGAGGCATTTGAGTCTTATTTTGGTTTATCTGGACCAACGGTAAATGTTGACTACGTTAACCCTTCAGCGAAAGAGGTCTTACTCATTACTGAACGAGAATTTAAAAATGGTCAGTATGTTTCAGCGGAGAATGCGGCTCCGATGTATGTTCGTAATAAGGTGGCACTTACGTTAGATGAACAAGCCTCTCGATAACTTAAATCTGCTCGTCAGACCGATGTTAGAAGCGGACTTGCCGTCGGTTCTAAAAATAGAGAAAGCGATTTATGCGTACCCGTGGACACATGGAAATTTTTTCGATTGTTTGGCTTCTGGATATCGATGCTATGTTTTGATCTGCGATGGTAAGCTCATTGCCTACGCAGTCCAGATGACAATATTGGACGAGATGCATCTGCTCAACTTGACCGTGGCCGCTGTTTTTCAGAAAAAAGGGGTTGGTCGTTATCTTCTAGAGTCGCTTGTTAGCGATGCAATCTCATTTCAGGCGGTTAAGATGATTTTGGAAGTTAGACGTTTTAATTACGCCGCTATATTTTTGTATGAATCATTAAACTTTGAGCAAATTGGATTGCGTAAGAATTATTATCCAACTCGAGATGGTCGAGAAGATGCAATTGTGATGGAGATGTCGCTTTGAGCACGAGGGAAGAAATTTTGAAGGAGCTTGGCATAACACCCATCTGGAAGCTGAGTAAGGGTTCTTATGACACCTCTAGCGTCGAAACTCGGGACAGTGTGTTACCCCAATTTTCGCTTAAGAATAGTGCTCTTGCGAAGGGTGGGCAGTTACGTCAAGCCTCGGTGATTAAAGGTGAGTCTAGTGTTTTGTTGGAGTCCGGCAGTCATGTTGTTCTAGGATCAGGTGATCTCCAAGCGGACTGGTTGTTCGTTGGGGAGACGCAAGGAGTAGAAGAGAGTTTATCGGGTGAGTCTTTCTCAGGAGAGGCGGGG
>DFDI01000034.1:33429-46139 GCA_002367635.1 Betaproteobacteria bacterium UBA3031
GGGGAAACTTCTAGACAACATGTTGTCTGCAATGCATTTACACAGGAATGACAAAGTCTATTTGTTGAGTGTCGTGCGGCGTCGAATTCCAAATGACCAAGATTCTGGCCATCAAGAGAGTGTGTCTTGCACTGGTTTTCTCGAGCAACAGGTGCGATCTATTCAACCCTCAGTCATCGTGACGCTGGGCAACTTTGCTGCAGAGCGTTTTATCGGACTCAATCGAGATTTTTCTGATTACCGTCAAGTGACGCATGAATGTTGGGGCGTGAATCTTATTACGACTTATCATCCCCAGCATTTATTAGATAATCCGCTAGATAAAGCTGATGCGTGGAAAGATCTTTGTTTCGCTATCGATGTGATGAACAGAGCTGAGCGTGCTAGCGCACCGGTGAGCGAAAACCAATGATGAGTTCAAGACCCATTCAAGCCATAATCAATCGGGAGGCGATGCGTCACAATGTCTCGATAATTCAAAAGCTATCGGGGAAGTCGAAAGTTTTTGGTGTGGTCAAGGCTGATGGATATGGGCATGGATTGAGTCGTATTTATCCCGCCCTTGCCCAGCTTGACGGGTTGGCGGTTATTGAGATGGATGCGGCCGCTTACTTGAGGGAGCAGGACCCTTGTCGACCTATACTATTGCTTGAAGGTGTTTTTAGTCTCAAAGAGTTGCGACATGCTGCGGATCTTAAGCTTGATTTAGTCGTTCACAATATTGAGCAGATTACCTTGCTAGAAAAATGCGGATTAGCGCATTCATTTCATGTGTTCTTGAAAATAAATACGGGTATGAATCGCCTGGGTATTGCAGTCGATCAGACGATTCAATGTTATGAAGCGCTTTGTCGATTGCCTGCGGTTGAGCGGGTGACGGCGATGACTCATTATGCTGAAGCTGATACGGCTAGAGGAGTTGATTGGCAGAACGAAAAACTTTTAGAAGCGCTCGGGCCTCTGAGTATTCCCGTCTCAAGTAGTAACTCCGCGGCATTGATTCGTTTTGGCACTGACAAGGAGAGTTGGATTCGACCTGGCATCGTGCTCTATGGCGCATCACCCATTACGGATGTTCCTGCAAGCTCACTAGGATTAAGACCTGTGATGACGCTTACATCCAAAATAATTGGCGTGCAAGAGCTCAATACGGGTGACCGGGTGGGCTACGGTGGCACGTTCACAGCTGGGCGAAATATGAAAGTCGGAATTGTTGCTGGAGGATATGGTGATGGTTATCCTCGATCGACCCCTAATGGTAGCCCGGTGATGGTTGATGGTATTCGTGTGTCTACGGTAGGAAGGGTTTCGATGGACACGTTTGCGGTCGATTTAACTGATGTCCCGGCTGCAGGTATTGGATCAAGTGTCGTGCTCTGGGGAGAGGGGTTGCCTGTTGAGGAGGTCGCCCAGCAGGCCGGAACCATTGGTTACGAGTTATTGACTCGAGTGACGGCTCGAGTTCCTTTTGTGTGTTCTGACTGAAATGGTGATTACCATTCGTGGCATAGATATAATGGCGTATGAGTAAATCTAAGACGGCATTTTTGTGTTCCAGTTGTGGCGAGCAGACTCAAAAGTGGGCTGGGCAGTGCCCCCATTGTCATGAGTGGAATGTACTCAAGGAAACAACAGTCACTCGAGGTGGAGAGCGGTATCAGCCCTTAAATAATACCAACAGTTTGATATCTATAGGTGAGATCGAAGCCACAGAGGAGGCGAGGTTCTCGACCCATAGCAGCGAGTTGGATCGAGTGTTGGGTGGTGGTCTTGTGAGAGGTGGCGTGGTTCTTATCGGGGGTGACCCAGGAATCGGAAAGTCGACCTTGTTACTCCAAGCCATGAGTGCGATGAGTGAGCACCATAAGGCCATTTATGTCAGTGGTGAGGAGTCATCGCAACAAATTGGACTCAGAGCGCAGCGATTGGATTTGAAGTCGGATAAATTGTTGCTGCTATCAGAAATTCAACTGAACAGGATCCTGGATACCCTAACTCGAGAGAAGCCTGATGTTGCAGTCATCGATTCAATTCAGACAGTGTATTCAGAGGATATACAGCCCGCACCGGGCAGTGTGTCTCAGGTTAGAGAGTGCGCAGCGCAACTGACGCGCTTTGCTAAAGCAAGTGGCACAACATTGTTATTGGTCGGTCATGTGACGAAAGAGGGAGCTATTGCTGGACCTCGTGTGCTTGAGCATATTGTGGACACGGTTTTGTATTTTGAGGGAGATTCTCACTCGAGTTTTCGTTTGGTTCGTTCGATTAAAAATCGCTTTGGGGCAGCTAATGAGCTGGGTGTTTTTGCGATGACAGATCGAGGGTTACGGGGTGTGTCTAATCCATCTGCGTTATTTTTGTCACAGCATGAAAAAGAAGTTGCTGGTTGTTGCGTCATGGTGACGCAAGAGGGCAGCCGCCCTCTTTTGGTGGAGTTGCAGGCACTTGTTGATACCTCTCATTCGGCGAATTCAAGGCGACTTACCGTTGGGCTTGAGCAAAATAGATTGGCGATGCTGCTTGCGGTGCTCCACCGACACGCGGGCATAGCGGCGTTCGATCAAGATGTTTTTGTTAATGCGGTTGGCGGTGTCAGAATCAATGAGCCGGCATCGGATTTACCCGTGATTTTGGCGATCGTGTCGTCATTGAGAGGCAAAGTGGTGGGTGGTAAAACGGTAGCGTTTGGTGAGATCGGTTTGTCTGGTGAGGTCAGAGCGGTACAGCGCGGTCAAGATCGTTTGAAAGAAGCACTTAAGTTGGGGTTTAACCGAGCTATTATTCCTGCAGCAAATGCACCTAAAACCAGTCCAAAAGGTATTGAGTTGATCAAGGTGGAGCACATTAGCCAAGCCATTGATGCGGTATTTTAGATAAATTGATAGGGTGTAAAAGTACTCAATAAAAAGGTGTGATTGGTAATGAGTGACGCATTTAATAAAGAGCTAGAAAAAAACAAAGGAAATTATGCGCCGTTGTCTCCGATCTCTTTCATCGCGTGGGCGGCAAATGTTTATCCAGAGCGTCTAGCTGTTGTTTACGGTGAACAGCAGCAGACATGGAAAGAAACCTATACGCGATGTAGGCAGTTTGCCTCCGCCTTGGTAAGGCTTGGGGTGGAGTATGGGGATACGGTTGCGATTATGGCACCCAACACACCAGTAATGTTTGAGGCCCATTACGGAATACCGATGGCGGGCGCTGTCATTAATGCCTTAAATACGCGTTTAGATTCTGTGGCCATCGCGTTCATGCTCCAACATGGAGGCGCAAAGGTTTTGTTGGTCGATCGAGAGTATAAAGGGGTAGTCAGTGCTGCGTTGGCAACCTTGGATGAAAAGCCGTTATTGATCGATATTGCTGATGCCAATCTTGCTGATTTACCGCCTGTTGGTGATCTTGAGTATGAAGTATTTATTGAGACTGGAGATCCGCTTTTTAATCAGCAATTGCCTGAGGATGAGTGGGATGCGATTGCGCTGTCTTATACGTCTGGAACTACGGGGGATCCCAAAGGTGTTGTGACGCATCATCGAGGTGCTTATTTAAACGCCCTTGGTAATGTGGTGACGTGGACCATGCCTTATTTTTCAAGATACTTATGGACGCTACCAATGTTCCACTGTAACGGGTGGTGCTTCCCATGGACCTTGGCAGCTGTTGCTGGGACAAGCATTTGTCTTCGTCGAGTCGAGTCTGATGTCATCTTCAAGTTGATGCGAGATCATGACGTAACCCATATGTGTGGCGCGCCGGTGGTTTATAACACCTTGATTAACGCCTCAGTCAGCAAAGGCCAAATGCTTAAGTCACGGATCAAGGGGATGATTGCTGGTGCAGCGCCTCCTAGATCGGTTATCGAGGGTGCCGAGCTTTTGGGTATTGACTTGACTCATGTGTATGGTCTTACCGAAGTGTATGGTCCAGCTGCGGTGTGTGCGCAACATCCTGAGTGGGAGAAGCTTTCCTTGGAGGAACGTGCTCAAAAAAATGGTCGACAGGGTGTGCGTTATGTCGTGCAAGAGGGAATGGATGTCTTGGACCCTGAAACAATGCGTCCTGTTGCTCGTGACGGGCAATCCATGGGGGAGATTTGTTTTCGCGGCAATATCACTATGAAAGGGTATTTGAAAAATCCGAAGGCTACGCAATCCGCATTCAATGGAGGGTGGTTCCATACCGGAGATCTGGCTGTTATTGATACGTTTGGTTATGTCACGATTAAAGATCGATCCAAAGATATCATCATCTCAGGCGGTGAAAATATATCAACGATTGAGATTGAGGATGTTCTTTGTCAGGATAGCCGTATTTTAGAGGCGGCGGTTGTCGCGCAGGCTGATGAAAGGTGGGGTGAAGTCCCTTGCGCTTTCATTACTTTGAAATCATCGGAGACGGTGATGACTGAAAATGATGTTATTGAGTTTTGTAGAGAACGTCTTGCTCGTTATAAGTGTCCTAAACGGGTAATTTTCGGTGTGTTGCCAAAGACCTCAACTGGCAAGATTCAAAAGGCGGTGCTCAGGGATCGGCTCCGAGAAACAAATTATTAACGATTGAATTGCCCCAGTTTGGATCAGACGATTCTGCTGCGGTGCGGTAAAATAGCTGCTGTGTTTAAATTTTTAAGTGAGAAGGTTAAATTTAATGAAGGTTTTAATTCCAGTAAAGCGAGTTGTTGACTACAACGTCAAGATCAGGGTTAAGGCAGACCAAAGCGGAGTCGAAACCGCTAACGTTAAGATGTCAATGAATCCTTTTGATGAAATTGCTGTTGAAGAGGCGGTGCGACTCAAAGAGGCGGGGCTCGTTACCGAAATTGTTGCCGTGTCTGTAGGGCCGGCGACGTGCCAGGAGACACTTCGAACGGCGTTGGCACTTGGTGCAGATCGAGCGATCCATGTTGAGACGGATCAGGAAACGCAACCCTTGGGGGTTGCTAAAGTTCTTGCAAAATTGGTTGCTAACGAAGCACCACGAGTAGTCATCATGGGTAAACAGGCTATTGATGATGACTTCAATCAAACGGGACAAATGCTCGCAGCAAAGCTCGGGTGGTCGCAGGCTACGTTTGCTTCTAAAGTAGAAATAGAAGGCGATGTGGCGATGGTGACACGCGAGATTGATGGTGGACTAGAAACGCTTAAAGTAACGCTCCCTACGGTGATTACAACCGACCTTAGGCTCAATGAGCCTAGATATGTGACGTTGCCCAACATCATGAAGGCCAAAAAGAAAATCATAGATAAGGTGACGCCTGAGGATCTAGGAGTGGATATGACTCCGAGATTGAAGACGATCAAAGTGAGTGAACCTGCAAAGCGAAGTGCGGGTCAGAAGGTTGGTTCTATTGAAGAGCTAGTGGATAAACTTAAAAATGAAGCGAAGGTGATTTGATGGCCACACTGATTATTGCAGAACACGATAACGCGGCGATTAAAGGGGCCGTGCTCAATACAGTCACTGCGGGGCAAAAGTTAGGCCAAGAGATACATGTATTGGTTGCTGGATTTGAGTGTGCCTCAGTCGCTGAGGCTGCATCAAAACTAGCAGGTGTTACGAAAGTATTGGTAGCTGATGCGGAATACCTTAAAAACGGTTTAGCGGAAGACGTGGCGGATGTTGTGGTGACGGTAGCTGGTAATTATTCTCACGTCCTTGCTCCGGCTACGAGTTTTGGAAAAAATGTGATGCCTCGAGTTGCGGCAATTCTTGATGTGGCGCAAATTTCCGATGTTGTAGAAATTCAGAGCGAAGACACGTTCGTAAGGCCAATCTATGCTGGAAACGCATTGGCAACGGTGGTGACATCGGACGCGATCAAAGTGATTACGATTAGAACAACAGGATTTGATGTTTGTGCTTCTGAAGGTGGAGGCGGGGTCGTTGAGTCAATTGATGTGTTGCCAAGTAAAAATATGAGCTCGTTAATAAGTCAAGAGTTGACGAAGTCAGCCAGACCTGAGTTGACCGCTGCCAAAGTCATCGTTTCTGGAGGGCGAGGTATGGGGAGCGCAGAAAATTTTGCACTGTTAGAAGCACTTGCGGATAAATTAGGCGCCGCGGTTGGAGCATCTCGGGCTGCTGTTGATTCTGGCTTTGTGCCAAACGATTACCAAGTGGGACAAACGGGAAAAATAGTTGCGCCAGAGCTCTACATTGCAGTTGGTATTTCTGGAGCCATTCAGCATTTAGCGGGAATGAAAGATAGCAAGATCATTGTGGCAATCAATAAAGATGAGGAAGCACCTATTTTCCAAGTCGCTGACTACGGTTTTGTTGGAGACTTATTCGAGGCTATCCCAAAGCTCACCAACTCAATTTAGCCGACGTCCATTTAAACTCGTAAAGGAATGTATTAATGTCCGTCTATCAAGCCCCTGCAGCTGACATGGAGTTTGTTGTCAACGAGCTTGTCGGTTTAGAACCGATACAAGCGTTACCTGGTAACGAAGAGATTAACGCCGATTTAGTGAGTTCTATCATTGAGGAAGCAGGTAAGTTTGCCACTGGTGTGCTGGACCCCTTAAATTGGCCCGGTGATCGGGAGGGGGCAAAACTTGAAAACCACGTTGTCACCCCTGCGACAGGTTTTGCCGCAGCCTATAAACAATTTTGTGATGGTGGGTGGGGCGGACTTGCAAATGATCCCGAATGGGGTGGGCAAGGATTGCCTCATATAATCCAGGCTCTCACAGCCGAGATGTGGAACTCTTCATGCATGTCATTTGCATTATGTCCTATGCTGACAGCAGGAGCAATTCAAGCGATTAAAAGACACGGATCAGATGAGTTGAAGGAGATATTCCTAAAGAAACTAGTCAGTAGTGAGTGGTCGGGAACGATGAATCTGACAGAACCGCAAGCAGGTTCTGATTTATCAGCTGTTCGTGCAAAGGCGATCCCTGATGGTGATCACTACCGAATTTTTGGTACAAAAATTTATATCACGTGGGGGGAGCACACGATGGCAGATAACATCGTCCATCTTGTTCTTGCGCGTACGCCTGATGCCCCTGAAGGGGTTAAAGGGATTTCCTTGTTCGTTGTCCCTAAATTCTTGGTAAACGCTGATGGTTCAATTGGTCCAAGAAATGATGTGAAGTGCGTGTCCATCGAAGAAAAGCTTGGAATTCACGCAAGTCCAACTTGCGTCATGGCTTTCGGCGATGATGATGGGGCCATCGGATACCTTGTTGGGGAAGAGAATCGTGGGCTACAGTATATGTTCACGATGATGAATTTCGCACGTTTGGAAGTTGGGATTGAAGGTGTTGCGATCTCTGAGCGTTCTTATCAGCGTGCCGCTGAATTCGCTAAAGGTCGTATACAAGGGCGGAGCATCGGCGCTGGCTCTGGGGAGCGCGTTTCGATCATCCATCATCCAGACGTGAGACGAATGCTCCTTACTATGAAATCCCAAGTAGAAGCGATGCGTGCGGTAGCGCTTCAAACTTGTTCTTATCTGGATCGGGCGCTGCATCATGCAGATGAGGCAGAGCGGGCGAATTATCAGAGTCTTTTTGACCTTTTGACTCCTGTTGTCAAAGGGTGGTGTACTGAGCAGTCGATTGAGATTACTTCCATGGGGGTGCAGGTTCATGGAGGAATGGGATTTATTGAAGAAACAGGTGCGGCTCAGTATCTGCGTGACGCAAGAATTACACCAATATATGAGGGTACGACTGGGATTCAGGCGAACGATTTAATTGGTCGTAAAGTCTCATCAGAACATGGGGTAACTGCGTTTCAATTAATCGGTTTTATGCGTCAAACGCTGCATGATCTTGATGCATTTAAGGATCATTCCGGTTTATCCATGATTAGAGATAAATTTGAAATTTCCGTGGAGGCTCTTGAGGAGTCAGTACGTTGGGTGGTGGAAACCTATTCTAAGGATCCGCAGACAGCTTCTGCGGGATCCGTACCCCTGCTGAAACTCTTCGGTACTGTTGCTGGAGGATGGATGCTTGCGCGTTCTGCAATTATCGCGAAGACGGGATTGGATGCGGGAGGTTCAAATGCAAAATTTTACAGAAACAAACTTGCGACAAGCCGCTTTTACGCAGAGAACATACTGCCATTATCTGGTGTGCTCAAAGACCAAGTCGTAGCAGGCCATAAAACAATTGTGGCTCTTGATGAGTCCTACTTCTGATGAGTATCATTAACGCAGACAAGTTGTTACCAACCGGGCGAGATCCGACCTTGCGAGTGGTGCCTATGCCATCTGACGCTAATTACAGTGGCGATATTTTTGGCGGTTGGATCATGTCTCAAGTTGATATCGCGGGAAGTATCCCGGCGGCGCTCTTGGCTAAGGGAAGAGTCGTTACGATTGCGGTGAACACATTTCTGTTTAAGCAGCCGGTTTATATTGGTGATTTGGTTAGTTTTTATGCGTCAATTTCTAAAGTTGGAAAAACGTCGATTACGGTTGATGTTGAAGTGTATGCTCAGAGGCGCTCCTTGGACGAAACTGTGAAAGTCACAGATGCAACACTCACTTACGTTGCTGTTGATGATGACCGTAAGCCTCGAGCGATAGAGCAAGGTTGACGTTCAAGCCCTTAATCACCCATCAATTACCTTAGCGTCATTCGACTTGAATTTGACTGCTGTGGGGGCAAATCTACATGTTTGGATAATTGGGCCCACCACTTCCTTCTGGTGGGATCCAGTTAATATTCTGTGTAGGGTCTTTGATGTCGCACGTTTTGCAGTGAACGCAGTTTTGCGCGTTGATTTGTAGTTTTGGAATGTTCTGCTCGGTAATAATTTCGTATACGCCAGCCGGGCAATAGCGTTGCTCTGGAGCATCATATTCTGCCAAGTTAATTGTGATCGGTGTCGACTCATTTTTTAGTTGCAAATGACATCTTTGGTTTTCCTCGTGGTTGGTATTCGAAATAAACACTGAGGTCAATCGATCAAAAGTTAATATGCCATCTGGCTTTGGGTAGCTTATTTTTTTCGCTTTTCTGGCTGGAATCAGCTGTTTGTGGTCTTCATGATGTTTGATTGTCCAAGGTGCTTTTCCACGGAGGATGTATGTGTCAATCGCAGAGTAGAGCATGCCGATCCAGAACCCCCATCTGAATGAAGGTCGTATATTTCGGACGGTTTTGAGTTCTGTCCACAGCCATGATTTTGATAATCGATAAGCGTAATCCAGAGTTGCTTTAGCATCAGTTGTGCTCATGGCGTTAAAGACAGATTCGGCAGCAACTATGCCGGACTTCATGGCGGTATGAGAACCTTTGATTTTGGGTACGTTCAGAAAGCCAGCAGCATCCCCGATGAGAAGTCCGCCAGGAAATGAGAGTCGAGGAATTGACTGGAACCCACCCTCTGAGATCGCTCTAGCACCATAGGAGGTTCGTCGACCTCCTTCAAAAGTTTTGCAGATATCTGGGTGCGTTTTAAATCGTTGAAACTCCTCAAATGGGGATAAATATGGGTTCTTGTAATCGAGCCCAACGACGAACCCGACTGCAACTTGGTTGTTCTCAAGATGATACAAAAATGAACCGCCGTATGTTTGATAATCGAGCGGCCATCCCGTGGAGTGTATGACGAGGCCCTCTTGGTGGTTTTCTGGGGATACCTCCCAGAGTTCTTTGATGCCAATACCGTAGGTCTGTGGTTCCACACCTTTTCGTAGATCGAATTTTTCTATAGCTACTTTGGTTAATGATCCGCGACATCCTTCTGCGAAGACGGTTTGCTTTGCGTGAAGCTCCATGCCTTGTTGGTACCCATCGGTATGTTCCCCGTCTTTTCCAACACCCATGTCCCCAGTCGCGATTCCTTTGACCGAACCATCGTCGTTAAAAAGTATCTCGGTGGCGGCAAATCCTGGGTAAATTTCAATACCCAATCCTTCGGCTTGTTCTCCGAGCCAACGTACGACATTGCCTAAACTCACGATATAGTTCCCGTGGTTGTTCATATGCGATGGAGTCGGTAAAGAATAGGATTTCGATGCTGTTAAATACAGAAGACGATCTTCGGTGACTGGGGTATTTAAGGGCGCCCCTAAGTTTTTCCAATCAGGTATGAGTTCATCTAGCGCCCGAGTTTCAATTACTGCGCCCGATAAAGTATGCGCGCCAACCTCCGAACCCTTTTCAACAATGCAGACCGTTAGCTCATCCCCAGAATCATTTGCTAACTGTTTGAGCTTAATCGCGCATGCTAACCCTGCGGGTCCTGCGCCAACAATAACAACGTCGTACTCCATTGACTCTCGATCTGACAAAACTAACTCCTACGATCTCAGGGATTCCCCGGGTTATGTCTGTTATATTCAGGATAGTAAATGTTAATTCATTTATGACATATTTTCAGCCTAATAGAGATATAAAAAATGAATGCATCTTTAAAAGATTCGATGAGATTAGTTCGAACTGATCGTATGAGTATGCGTTGGGGAGAGATGGATAGCCTCGCGCACATGAACAATGTTGCCTACTTAAGATACTTTGAGGAGTCTCGCGTTGCTTGGTTTAATGACTTAGAGATTGATTACATGTCGAAGTCAGAAGGGCCGATTCTAGGAACAATCACGTGTCGATATATTAAGTCTGCAGTTTATCCCGCTACTTTCTCTGTCACGAGTTACGTTGGAAGATTGAGCAAAAGTAGTTTTGCTATGTATCACCAACTCTTTAACTGTAGTGATGAATCAGAGGTTTTTGCTGAGGCCGAGGCCGTTTTGGTCTGGGCCGATATTGTTGCGGGAAAGTCCAGGCCCGTGCCCGATTGGTTTCGTGCCGTCATTCAAGGTGAGTAACTAAAGTTTTCGCCGCTCGTATGAATGCTTGAGTCACTCAATAGATAAATGTAGGTTGGCAATAGAGAATCTATTGATCGCAGAAGATTGCGATCTTCGCCGGGGTGTGTTTTTGATCGTAACGGTGAGTTAATGGGGCCAGGTGTGATGATATTGACTCTATACGGCCTTTCATCTGCCCACTCGTTCGATTGCAATGTCGCGTAAGCATTGAGAGCTGATTTTGATATGGCATAACCACCCCAGTATGCATCGAGGGATAATGCATGATTGTCCGATGTGAGAACTACTGATCCAGATCCAGAGACTTCGAATAGGGGTTCGAAGGTTCGAATCAATAGTGCGGGCGCAATGACATTGACTTTAATAAGATCTTGCCATTCAGCAAGTCCTAAGTGTCGGATTGGTCCGAGTTCAGTAATGTGGGTTGCGCAATGGACAAATCCATGAAGGGCGCCGATATTTGTTTTAATGACTTGAGTGATATTCCCAATTTCTACTTCAGTTGCCTTACAGAGATCGAGTTCTAATATGGCTGGTTCGGGATTACCTTTTGACTGTATGAGGTCATAGACTTCATTGAGGGCATTCACGTTTCTGCCGCTCAATAATACTGTGGCACCAACATCGGCGCATGCGAGTGCTAGGGCGCGTCCAACGCCACTGGAGGCGCCTGTAATTAGAATTGTTTTTCCGTCTAATCGAATTCCATTTTCAAGTGTTTCAATTAAAGATTTCATAATGACCTAAGGATAATGTTTGAAGCCTCGATGCCGCTTCGAACTGCGGCTTCAAGGGTGGCAGGATAGCGTCGATAGGTGTAGTCGCCTGCGAGAATAATGCCATTTTTCTCGGTTATTTGCGCAGGTCGTTCAAGTCCCGGTGTGCAAGAGAATGTGGCACGCTTTTCGGCGAGGACTTTGCTCCATAAGGGGGTTCCCAAGCCGAATGCATCATCAAGAACTTTTGCGGATTCAATGGATAATTGCTCATTTGTTAAGTCTTGGTGTGGGCCTGACCCACTGATGACAGCGCCAATGAGCCCTGCATCATGGTGGGTGATCCCTCGATCGAACACCCAATGAGCGTAGGGTGAGTTGAGCCCAATCATTCGATCACCAGTTGATGAGTCTTTTTTATATTGATGGTAAATGGTGTATATGGGCTCATACGTAAATTGATCGATTTGGTCGATGGTGGATTGAATCATTGATGGTTCTTTGAATGTAGTTTTTAAATTATGGGGGGAAGTTGCAACCACAATATGAGAAAACGATTCATTCGAGTCTTCTAATTTTAGTTCGTTATTTGTGCCCTGAATAATTTTCGCTCGGCGCCCCAAACGGATTGTTCCTTTGTGTTTTTGAATGTATCTCCCCGCTCGGGATGCAAAAAGAGATGTTAGGTCACTCGTGGGGAATAACAGATCACTACTTCTTTTGGACCCAAGTAAGGCATCTGAAATTACGTTGGTGAATACTGAAGCGCAGCCGCGTTCACAGTTAATATTAAGTGCTGAGAGGCAAATCGGATTCCACAGAAGCCCTATCAAAGTGTCCGTTTGTTCGTGACGCAAGAGGAGTTGGTGTGCCGATTCGGATGGCCTCACTATCAGCATCCCATCTTTAATAAGTTTCAAAAACTTAAGGGCTCTAAGTTTTTCGGTCAGACGTAGTCCACGAGCAAATAAGAACCCGAGTAACTGTTTTCCTGGTATTGAAGTGCATGGCGTGCTGATTCTTAGTGGGCCGTAGGCGTATTTAAAAGGCTGGCGATCTAAATCAAGAGTTTCGAGCGGTGTTCGTATGTGATTTAGAATTGACAGTGTTGCGGTGTACGCGCCTGATAACAGGTGTATGCCGTTGTCGACTACTGTCTCGTTAAGACTGACCTGTCGAGCACGGCCTCCTAGGAC
>DFDI01000034.1:46365-49446 GCA_002367635.1 Betaproteobacteria bacterium UBA3031
CTGTCTCGTTAAGACTGACCCGTCGAGCACGGCCTCCTAGGACGCGTGAAGTCTCAAATAGTGTCGTCGGTATGCCAGCATCCACCAAAGTGACTCCAGCCGAGAGTCCGGCCCAACCAGCTCCGACAACAGCAACATTGATAGAGGGCATCCCTTACAACTTTGACCAAACTCTCCACGCAATCCAAAACTTTTGAATTGGTGTCAGCGTTTGGCGTTTAATGAATGAGCGAGAGGGTTTTGAAGCAATTTTTTCTAGAACTTTACGATATATGGCGCTCATGATTAATCCGGCTTTTTGGGGTTTCCGGTCTTCTGCATGTAAATGTGAATGCGCAGAATCGAAAAGATCACGAGCTGTTTTGACTTGGTTCGTGATTAATGTATCGAAGGATTGAGTTCCTACAGCGCTTCGAATTGTCTCTCTTTTAAGTCCTACCTTTCTCAGTTCTTCGAGTGGTATGTATATCCTACCTCGTTCAAGGTCTTCGTTGACGTCTCGCAGAATGTTCGTTAGCTGAAGCGCAAGTCCTAATTGCTCAGCATAGATCAGTGTGTTTGGGTGGGAGTAGCCGAAAATATTTGCTGAAAGGATGCCAACAGCACTTGCGGATCGATAACAATATTTGGTTAGCTCATTCATAGTTTCATATTGTTTTTTTTCAAGGTCCATCAACATTCCATCGATAATGAGCTTGAAATATTTTTTCTCCAGTTTGTAGGGCTCTATAAAGCGGCAGAGCGCCTGAGTGACTGGATGTTGGGGTGAGCCCGACCACATGACATCGATCTCGTGACCCCACCAACTTAACTTTGATCTGGCGACGTGTTCATCGGATGGCCCATCTACAATGTCGTCTACCTCTCGGCAAAACGCATAGAGAGCGGTAATGGCATCGCGTTTATTTTTCTCGAGAAATAAGAAGCTATAGTAAAAGCTGGATCCACTCTGGGCAGTTTTTTGGGCGCAATACTCTTGAGGTGTCATTAGTTACGAAAAATCGTTTGGAATAAAATGCAGGCAAAGTCTAATGAGTTGATTTTATGTGTCTTAGCGAAAACATTGCCCCGAGAAGCTGAGAGTTTTTTGGTGACCTGTAACCCCGATTTGACGATTGTTTTTATTTCGATACCCATTCTGCCGGGTAATTTATCGTAGAGTGCAGATCCGTCATCGAGGTATTGACGTGCTCGATTAATTTGAAAGTCCATAAAATTCAACCAACTCAGATCAAATACTTTGTTTTTGATGTGGTGCTCAGTGACTCCAAAGGAGTCCATTTCGTCTTGAGGCAGATAGATGCGTCCCATCTCATAGTCATCTGTAATGTCTTGGAGAAAATTGATGATTTGAAGGCTGGTGCAAATTGAGTCTGACCACTGAAGGTTGTCATCCTGAGCATGGCCAAACAAGTGCAGCAAAATACGACCGACTGGGTTTGCTGATCGATTGCAGTACAGCCTAAGCTGTGCAAAGTTTTCGTATCGTTTGATAGTGAGATCCTGCTCAAAAGCATCCAGCAATTGAAAAAACAAGGTTATAGGCAGATTATGTTGTGCGATCAATAAAGCGAGTTCTGAAAAAAGTGGAGTAAGTGGCGAGTGGTCTGACTGGATTCTCTGAAGTTCTTCACGGAAAAATCCCAATCGTTCTTGTTTGAACGTAGCAGGTAATTCACGGGAGTCCGCTATATCATCTGCCGACCGAGCAAAGTTATATATAGTTTCGATGGGTGCCCTTAAATGTTTGGGCAATATTATCGAGGCGATAGGAAAATTTTCGTAGTGATCAACGGGCAAAACAAGATATCCATTAAGTAAAACAAGTCTGTGGTGATTGAGTAACATAAAAAGCTGCAAGCTCAAATAACCGGGATATGTGGATTATAGTAGAATGCGCTGTATGCGAATGTGGCGGAATTGGTAGACGCACCAGATTTAGGTTCTGGCGCCGAGAGGCGTGAGAGTTCGAGTCTCTCCTTTCGCACCAACTTTATGTAATAGTTCGAGGCGCTGGCTGCGCTGTTTTAACGTAACCCCTCAATACTCGAGCGAGGGTGTACGTACATCTTTTTTGGGAAGAGTATGGACGCGACATTAGAGACAGTGAGTAACTTAGAAAGAAAAATGTCAATTTCTGTGCCAATGGCCGAGATTAACAGTGAGGTAATTTCCCGGCTGGGTCATTTGTCAAAAACCGTCAAAGTCGCGGGGTTTAGGCCTGGTAAGGTTCCCGTGAGGATTGTTGAGCAGCAACATGGCGGTCAAGTGCGCAGTGAGGTGATGAGTGATGTTATTGGAAAGAATTTTGGAGCAGCGTTAGAGCAAAAAGAGTTGAAAATAGCAGGGCTTCCTAAAATCGATGTTCAAGCGAAGGCCGAGGCAGACGAAAACTTCGTGTTTACGGCTACCTTCGAGGTTTATCCCTCAATTGAGGTAAAGGATATTGCGACTTGCACAATCGATAAGGCTACGGTCAATGTTGGAGATGCAGAAGTTGATTCAACTATTGGCATCATGCAAAAACAACGAGCTACTTTTGTGGCCCAAGACAAAGCCGCAGAGAGTGGAGATCAAATAAAATTAGATTTTAAAGGATCGGTCGATGGTGAGCCCTTTGAAGGGGGCACTGGAGAGGGTGTCGTGATGCCCCTTGGAGAGGGTCGGTTGGTTGCTGATTTTGAAAATGGGCTGACGGGATTGAAGGCTGCTGATGAAAAGTCCTTTGACGTGCAGTTTCCTGAGGATTATCCCAGCAAGGATTTAGCGGGGAAAAAGGCTCTGTTTGAAGTTAAGGTTCACGAGGTTTTGGGTGCGGTTTTACCTGAAATTAACTCGGATTTTGCTAAGAAGCTAGGTTTTGAGGATGGTGATGTAGCAAAGCTTCGTGTTGACGTTAAGAAAAACGTCGAAACCGAGGTGGCTAAGCGGTTAGAGTCTCGCCAAAAGGATCTTGTCATGAAGGTGCTGCTTGAGCAGGTCGAGTTTGACGTGCCTCAAGCTTTGATTGATGAAGAGGGACAGAGACTTTCTGAGCAAATGAAGCAGAATATGGAGGCTCGAGGAATGAAAGTTGGGAAT
>DFDI01000024.1:0-1844 GCA_002367635.1 Betaproteobacteria bacterium UBA3031
CTTATTTAATGATGTGCCTTCTGAAAATTATTTTCTAGCAGGCAAGCCGATCGAAGAGGACAACATCTACGTGCATGCCCACATACGAGGCGGACGAACGATCGAGTCAAAACAAAAAATCATGACTGATATTCTGAATACCGTGGCTCACGAGACTGGCGCAGACAAGTCAAGCCTACAGGTTTACTTGACCGACATTCCAGCTAACCAAGTTGCTGAATTCGGAGCCGTGCTTCCCGAGCCCGGCGAGGAGCAAGCGTGGGAAGACGCCCAATCAGATGAAGCCAAGGCTCGTATGGTCCGATTGAACGCAGCCTAATCTGCGCGCCGCCACTGGAGCCCACACACGCAGCAATAGAAACAAAAACGCCGACCAAACAAAGAGGTCGGCGTTGCCTTTAATGGACGTTTATTTTAAATAATGACCGATTGGCAATCAGAGTACATCGCATCTATTCCATCGGCATCAACGCTTCAAAACTCGTAATGTCCGATGGAATCTCAGCACATTTTAATTTATCTTTCGTATAAATCTCAACTGGGGGCTCAACCCAAGACGCATCATCAAGACTTCCCGCCTTCACATAAAGAACACCGGGAATGAGTGATGTCTTGGAAAACATAGGGGAGCCACAGTTGCCACAAAAAACGCGATCCACATTCGTCCCTGTGTCCCCCACGGTGACATAGGTTTTAACGTGACTATCGTCTTCAAACACAAAATTCTCAGCTAAAAAGCCCGCAACAATCGTGAACGCTGAGCCGGCTTGTCTCTTGCAATCATTACAATGGCAGTAAAAGACCCCTCCCACTGGCTCACCCGTTACTTTATATCGCGTTTTGCCGCACATACATCCACCAGTATTTTCCATGGCTCCCCCTTCACGTAGTGGCCCGTCTGTAGACGGCACTATCACCGCACAAATCCAAGCCTAATTTAAATAAAAACGTATTGTTATAAACATTATAAATAACAGCGTAAAGATGTCAATATAAATAAAAACATATAGTTATTAACGGCATGGGTAATAACCTCAATATGTCAAAAAAAGCCATTTTCAAAATGGATATATTTATGATCAAAAGACCACACAACAAGAATCAACAGTCTCTAAAATAGCCATTGCCAAGATTTAGGCGTTTAGCGTAAGCTTTACTCCCATGCCTTCACACTTATCAGCGGCCTCGTTATTACTCTGCTGCATGACTCTCGCAGTCAGCCATGCAAACGCTGACCCAGAACTCATTTCAGATTGCAACGTGTGCCCCACTCTTGCGGTCATCCCTGCTGGAGAAATAGACATACGACTGCCACCAGGCCCATCAGGTCGAGGGCATAATGTCGGGTGGTACCGGCGGGTTATTTTTTCCCAACCATTCGCTGCTGGTGTCCATGAAGTGACCAATAGTCAGTGGCAGTCTTGCATCGAAGACGAAGGGTGTGACCGCCTTGATGCTGACACAACGCTGTTGGGACAACACCCCGTCACGCAAGTGAGCTGGAAACAAGCCACCAAATATACAAAATGGCTGTCTAAAAAAACCGGGTACAACTACCGACTCCCCTCTAATACAGAGTGGGAATATGCTGCGAGGGGTGATCTAGGTATGAATCGATACTTCAACCTGGCACCTGAAAGCGTTTGTGATTACGGTAATGTCTACGACCGAACTGCAGAGTCTGAACTGGGTTACGGCCTCGATACCCTACCGTGCAACGATGGCCAAATCACTTTATCTGAGGTCGGACAATTTGCAGCAAACCAGTTCGGTTTATACGACACCATTGGCAATGCATACGAATGGACAGAGGATTGCCCCAGTCCGGGTGGGCAGGGTCGCGG
>DFDI01000024.1:2129-5186 GCA_002367635.1 Betaproteobacteria bacterium UBA3031
GGTAGCTCCTGGCTATCTAATGAGCCTTATTATTTGACCGAATCAACCCGATTCAAAGATTTAACTTCTAACGAGGAAGATCTTGGATTTAGAGTCGTTCGCGATCTACTATAGAAAGCCCCCGTCACCACCCCGATGAATTAGGCACCTATAGCAGCCCGCGCCTCGATGACATCATCACGCATATTCTGAGTCAACATCTCTCCGGATTTTTTACCCGCCATTAATGCCCGCGCTGTCTCATACTTCGGGTCATTCCAAAACATCAAGCAACCATTGCAACCGCGCCCACAGCATCCGTGAAGTCCTTTACTGGTCGTCTTTGCGCGCTTATCAAGCGTTTCGGTACTGATGGTGTTTTTAAGGCGCTGCACAGCGTCTCCGTAGCGCTCAGGAGAGGATCGGCCCAGCTCAATTTTTTGAGTCAATTGATCCAGACGTATGCGCTCCCACTCCTCTTCAGTCAATAGAGACTCTTTTCTCACGACTGTAAACTCCGGAAACTTTCTCAGTATATCCTCAACACTCTCCCGGTCAAACGCCGATAAAGGAATACGTATTTTGCATTGAGGGCCACCGTGAATAACCTCTTGCGGCCCGTCCATGCCCAACACTTCGAACTCATACAAACGCAGCAGCACTGGCTCGTCCTTGGGGTTTGGTGGAATGAACTCGAGCACATCTCCTGATCGAAGTTTATTCTTAACCTCCATGATTAATGAGTCATCCGTAACCGAGCGCACAATACCGCCAAATTCCCAGGCAGCAACGCTGTTCGTATTCTCATAATTGTGTGCATAGTTCGTGACGCGCCCCTCGTGAAAAGCGAGCGTGTACCCACGATTTCCCGTCATCTCAAGTTCGCGCATATACGGACGATAATCCCAGGATTCTGGATCCTCATAGTAATCATCAATGGCCCGTCGATACGCACGTGCGGTCGTCGCCAAATAATAAGGGCTCTTACCCCGACCTTCGACTTTAAGACTATCCACCCCAATTCTTAAGTAGTCGTCAAGCTTCGGCATTAAACACAAATCCTTTGAATTGAGGATGTATGACCCACGGTCATCCTCCTCAATTGGCATTAATTCCCCTGGTCGATGCCCTTCCTCGAGCACAAACTCAAAGAGCTTCATGTTTTCTTCGGAGAGCTCCAGCTCTTTAATTGTGCCGTCATTCAAGCGCAAACGAACCTTATATTGCCACCGACAACTGTTGGCACAATTGCCCTGATTGGCGCCTCGCTCAGCCATAAAATTAGAGAGCAAACAACGACCTGAGTAGGTCATACACATGGCGCCATGCACAAACGTCTCAAGACGTATATCCATGCATTTCTCGCGGATCTCTTCTAACTCAGAAAATGTAACTTCCCGCGCCAGAACAATTAACTCGGCACCTTGCTCTTTCCAGAACTTAACGGTCATCCAAGAGCAAACATTTGCCTGTGTGGAAATGTGAATATTAAATTCTGGAGCATGTTCCCGAAGGTAATGAAAGACACCCGGGTCCGAAACAATAACCCCATCTGGCCGCACCTCTTTCAACGTATGGATGTACGCATCAAGCTTCGGAATATCTTTGTTATGCGTAAAAATATTTAACGTCAAATACACTCGAACGTTACGTTCGTGCGCGAAAGTGATCCCTTCCTGAATATCTTCGAGGCTAAACTGCGACTTAGTCCGCATAGACATATCCGGAGTACCCATATAAATGGCATCTGCTCCATATAGGACAGCCACTTTCAACCGCTCCAGCGAGCCAGCAGGCATCAGCAGTTCTGAACGTCGTACCGGGGTATTTTGCATATTCAACTCCTAAAAACTAATTTAAACACCGCTATTGTGCGCTTGAATCGCCAACAACGCAGGCTTCAGCCTTAAATTTACGTTTTCCGTACATGGTTTCTTTCAAACAAACACACTGAGCCTCAGTCTCGGCTGTAGGATCGACCGCGCAAGATGTCTTATCATCCTTTATATGGCAGCCACAGGTAACTTTATCGTCAGCTTGTAATACAGGGCGCGCACAGCACAGCAAACATCACAATCAATAAGCATTTAAATGTGTTGATACCCATAGAAAAACAAATTAATGAGGTTACACAACCCTATATAACACTTAACTCACCTAAGCCCTTATCCTATCAAAAACAGAGGCTTAGTAGAACGCCAACTTTAGTAACGCGCACAAAAATGAACCCCGCATATCAGGCTAAGCGATCAGACGGCTTTAAACATAAAAAATAGCCCAAACAATGTCATTAACGCTCACAAAACAAGTAAACCAACGATTAATTTCAAAATAAACTAAACTTTAGCCATCGCAGCTCGTCAAAACAGCTCTTAAAAAAATAAAATATCCAAATGGAGGAAATATGAGATTGTCGAAAATTCTAGCACTAGTTCCTTTAGTCGCATTACTCACCGTGATGACACAATCAGCAAACGCCGATCACCATGGCGGCAGTAAAGTGATCATGCGAAGTGACGTCATAACGTCTGACCCAGAGACAATGAAGTGGGAGCGTAATAGTCATACACCATGGGGGATGCGTATGATCGTGATCCACGGAGATCCGCAAAAGCCTGGGCCGTACACCTTCCGCGTAAAAATGCCGTCTGGCTATAAACTCCCCCCGCATAAACACAATGATCAACGAACTGTGACCGTTTTAAAAGGGACTTACTGGATCGGTAGTGGCGAGGAATTCGATATGAAACCCATGAAAACCATGGAAGCAGGAGCGTTCTACATCACAGGAGCCAATACCCCTCATTACGCTTGGGCACGAACCGAAGTCATTCTTCAAGAATCCGGATTCGGACCGACAGATTTAACATGGATTAATCCAGAAGATGATCCAAACAACCAAGAATAATTTTCACTAAAAAGGCCGGTGACATCCGGCCTTTTTTCATTCATCTGACTCGACTGCAAACTAAATCAAAAGTCGTACGCGCGTGCCCTTGGTCCTTAATCGACAACCAGAGTCGCCTCGACATGTACCCCGAAGACCATACAACTTCATCGTCCCAGCCGCGGGCGACA
>DFDI01000024.1:5360-5549 GCA_002367635.1 Betaproteobacteria bacterium UBA3031
AAGACCATACAACTTCATCGTCCTCATTCACCATGTCAATTTGCGTCACACGGTTAAGCTCCCGCGCACAATCTAACTCGAGACGAGCTTTCGTGATTTTAAATACAACTTGTTCATCTCCCTCAAACTTGTCCGCCATCACCCTTGCGTAGATACCCTTTTTAATGACATTGATATTGTCACCATCAA
>DFDI01000116.1 GCA_002367635.1 Betaproteobacteria bacterium UBA3031
GTAATCGTACCCAGGCTCCTAATTGTCCCAATTCCTTTGACAGCTCTAAAAGTCTGGTTTTAACTGGCTTTCCATTCCAAAAGCCCATGCGATATTTTTGATCAACGCCGAATGCGCTTGTGTCTTGGGATATAACCAGTAGTTCACGCACGCCAGACTTAACTAGTGCGCTCGCTTCTTCTAGAATGCTTCCAATTGGTCTGCTGACGAGCTTGCCTCTCATGGATGGAATAATGCAGAACGTGCACTTGTGGTTACAACCCTCTGAAATCTTTAGATAAGCGTAATGACGTGGTGTTAGCCGAACGTCCTGCCTGGGCTTGAGGTCGAAATGTGGATTGTGGATTAAAGGAAAGTTAGAACGAACCGCAGACATAACTTCGTCGGTTTGTTGCGGGCCAGTGACGGCAATTACTGAAGGAAATTTGTCGAGAATTAAACTTGATTTTGCTCCCAAGCAGCCGGTGACGATAACTTTACCGTTCTCATTTAGAGCCTCACCAATCGCATCCAAAGATTCTGTGATTGCTTCATCGATAAAGCCACATGTATTGACTATAACGACATCCGCCTTGTCATAGTTTGGACTGATGTCGTAGCCGTCTGCGCGCAGCGACGATAAGATGCGTTCTGAGTCTACGGTCGCTTTTGGGCAACCGAGCGAGATAAAACCTACAGATCTAGTAGCCTGTGCTGACACGTTATATTGACCTAAATGCTCTGGAAATGCGTGAATAAATGGATAAATAGCCTCCTACTAAATGATGATTTAGTAGGAGGCTATTTATCCTTAGAAGGTGAGCTATTTGGAGGGAAAGGGAAGCTTCCCAACATGTTGTTGGCTTGCTGCTGCATTTGTTGCTGCATCGAGACGAAATTCTTCGCATTCTGCTCAAGATAATTCGTCATTAAACTTTGTATCGCGGGTCCTTGCATGCTCATAAATTGGCTATAGGTGTTTGGGTCAAGCATGGTTTCATTGTTATTTCCGAGGCACCCTTGTGCTGGATTTTTTAAGTTTTTTTGAATTTCCATGAAGGTTTGAAGGTTTTTTTCAAGATAGCAGCTCATCATTTGCTGAAATGCGTCGCCATAAAACTGAATGATTTGATAGAGCATTTGCGATGAAAATATAGGTGAACCATTCGATTCTTGTTCTGTGATTATTTGCAGCAGAATAGCACGAGTTAAATCATCTCCCGTTTTTGCATCAATTACCTTAAATGAGTAGCTTTCCATGACCAATTGCTTCACATCGGAAAGTGTGATGTAGGCACTCGTTACTGTGTCATACAAGCGACGGTTTGGATACTTCTTAATTAATCTTTCTTCTGATGCCATCTGAGCTAACCTCGATTCAACTTCGTTCATGAGTTGTTCTGATCCAGGGTGGGTATCCAGTATTTAGAGGTCATCATAAGCCAGAAATCATAATATGCAAAATCTTGCCTTTCGGGCTTTAATGCTATCGGTTTCGCGTCTACTGCATGCTACCTGATCTCCTTAAATAATGGTTTAAAAAATATGGCGCTCATCATCAATGGAAATGTTTACCCCGGTACAAATGCCGCTTCATTAGATGCCTGATAGATGATGAGGACGGTGACCTCTCCTCGAGCGTCTAAACGGCCGTTTAATGGTTAACGTATTTGCCCGATGGTGAACTTAAAGGTTTAAATTGTGGATTGACGGCCGATTTCCGTATTTTTATGTTCTTCCCCGACAGTTGTTTTAACCAGTTATGCCAGACTGGCCACCAACTTCCATTTGCTGTGGATGCTTGGGTTTACTAAAGGTCTGTGGAAGGCATAGGTTAAGATTAAACATATTTTTAAGTCGTGTGATCCGTATTGAATCCGTCTATATGTGTGTCTTTAGAAATGGACGATATAGTCAGCCGCTACGATTGTTCCCACGCCCAGCAGTATGAGTATGATTTGCTCTGCCGTTGCTTTTAAGTCGGTTCTTTTGTGGAGACCGGGTATCAGATCGGCCACGGCGACATAAATCATGCTCGCTGCAGCGAGACCTAGAAACGGAGCGATTAAACCATTTACGACTTCGAATGCAAAGTAAGCAATAAGGCCACCAACTAAGGTTGCGGCACTGGATATTAGGTTCCAAATGAGGGCTTTTCTTTTTGAAAACCCAGAATTTAGGAGAATTAAAAAGTCTCCAACCTCTTGGGGGATTTCATGGGCGGTGATAGCAATTGTTGTAATAATGCCAAGTCGAACATCAGTGAGGTAGGCCGCGGCAATTAACACACCATCAACGAGGTTATGGAATGTATCCCCAACGAGGATCATCGTTCCGGATCGTCCGTTGTCTGTTTGTGTGGTGTGGTGATCGTGTCCTTCGCATGCATCAAAGTGACAATGTCTCCAGAGAACAAATTTCTCTAGTACAAAAAAACCTAATATGCCACCAAGAATGACAGCCGATAAAAGTTTTGCGTCCGGGTTGGTTTCTAAGGCGTATGGAATCACTTCAAGGAACGTTGCTCCGAGCAGCGTACCAATCGCATAGCTCACGAGCTTTTGTATATTTTTCGTATTGGCGTGATAAGAAAACCAAGCCGCAGCACCCACGCTGAGCACGGCTCCCATTAGTGCGCTTCCGATTATCCAAGCAAGAGTAGACATAGGTTAGTTCTTGATTTTTAGTTCTTTATTTTAAGGGGTGTAATTATAACGATATGATCAGAACATTCATTTTATTTTGTTGAGTCGTCAAGCCAGATGAGTGCACCTATTCTCCCGGTGGGTTGTTCTCGTCGGTGGGAGAAAAATATGTCTTTTTGAGAAAATGTGCAGTTATTACCGCCGAATATGGAGTTAATACCCAATTGTTGGAGTTGGTGACGTGCTATTCCGTATAGGTCGGCGAAGTAGATCCCCTGTGCGCTCGGAAGAAAATACTTTTGGTATGTATTGTCCAAATCCAAGAACCGTTGGAGTAGGTCTTCTCTGACTTCATAATGTTTTTGACTGATAGCGGGGCCTAATTGAACCAAGAGGTCACTTGGGATGGAATTGAAGCTACTGACGGTTTGTTGCAACACGCCCTCTGTGAGGCCTCTCCAGCCGGCGTGAGCCACGGCCACTTGATCACCCGAACGATTGGTGAACAGCACCGGCAAACAATCTGCAGTCATGATGCCGCAAACAGTTCGTTGTTTGCGGGTGTATAGAGCGTCTGCCTTGGTGGTTTCGTTCGAAATCTCAGCTGTCACCGCTGTGTTACCGTGAACTTGGGTAACCCAGTGTGGCGGTGAGGGGAGGTAACCATTGAGTATTTGTCGATTTTGCGCGACATGCTCTCGGTCATCACCAACGGCATGGCTCAGATTCAAAGCGCTGAATTTCCCCATACTGACGCCACCGTGACGCGTGGTAAAAAATGCATGGACGTTTTTGTGGACAGCCCACTCGGGGTGAATCAAATCAAGGGAGTTCATTGTCTGACGTTTTTAATGCTGCTAGTAGGGCCTGGATATCGGATGGAATATCCGAATCCCAGCTCTTGACTTTGTCCGTACTGGGATGAGTTAAGGTTAAGCTTTTAGCATGAAGGGCTTGGCGTTCAAAAGGTAATGCTTTCGTCAAGGACGCATACTTTTTTGAGTTGCCTGTATACGTCGGATCACCGATCAGGGGATGACCAAGAGAGGTCAGGTGCACGCGTATTTGATGAGTCCGCCCGGTTTCAAGTAAGCAAGATAAGGCTGACCATTCTTTACCGCTGTCGATGGTTGTGTAGTGGGTCACAGCATTTTTCCCATTGGTGGTTATGGACATTTTTTTTCTATTACGTGGGTGTCGTCCAATGGGTTCATCAATCGTACCTTGTCTCGGAGATTTTCCGGAGACGAGCGCATAGTATTCTCTTCTTACGCTTTTTGATTGGAGC
>DFDI01000011.1 GCA_002367635.1 Betaproteobacteria bacterium UBA3031
AACCGCCAACGGCACGCTGGTCAGAGAACTCATCGAGTTTGTTTTGAAGATAAACCGTTGTTACCAACAAAACACTGTTCTCAGTTTTCTTTCGGAATGAGAGGTAAACATTAGAGCGGCCTATCTCTTTAGTAGCATTGCCTTCGTTTCTCTCAGACTCATAAAAACCGCCCACACCTAAAACAAAAGTGGCGCTTTTTTGCTCCATAAGACGCAAGCGAATACCAGACCCGAGCAATACGCGGTCTTCTAAACGAGTGAACTCATTTTGTTGCTGCTGATAAAACCCTTCCCAATCAGTCTGAACTGATAGGACGCGCGAATGACGAATATGTAGGAGATGCTCATCCGCACTTCTGTTCCCAGAAGTTTTGCCGTACTCACCTCCAATCACGAATAAATTACTGAAGCCATCACTTCGATACTGCATTAAACCCGACAAATTGACGTCGGTGCTATCTGAGTTACCTGAGTCTCCAGACGCCTCAAAACTCCCAGCTGATGACCAACCGAGGTCAGTTCCAGCACGCTCTCTAAGCGACTCAATATCGACGATGGCTTGTGCGCTCTGACTAAACACGCACAAGAAGAAAAAACCACAAATGTTCAAATACCCGCTAAACAATACCTGATCCCTCCAAGCCTTTGGTGTTAAAAAAAGCGCGCACCCGATTAAGGTGCGCGCTAAGGTTACCTAAATCACTATCATGCAGTAGGTATCGTTCGGATGACCAAGTTACGTATCTCAGACATGTCTTCCATAGCAAACCTAACGCCCTCTCGACCTAAGCCAGAATCCTTCACTCCGCCATAGGGCATGTTATCAACTCGATACGAAGGGACATCACCAACTACAACACCCCCCACATCAAGCTTATTCCAAGCCTTTTGTATTTTATAAAAATCTCGAGTGAAAATGCCCGCCTGAAGACCAAACTTAGAATCATTCACCATGTCTAGTGCTTCGTCCCATGTGCTAAATTTCTGCAGCACCGCTACCGGACCAAACGCTTCCTCAGTGCAAATCTTTGCAGTCGCAGGCGCATTCTCTATCAACGTCGCCTCAAGCATCGCACCGTTTCTTTTTCCTCCACAAAGAATCACAGCACCCGACGCCTGCGCTTCATTAACCCACCCCTCAAGACGCTGAGCCTCTTTCTCTGCAATCATTGGTCCGATAAAAGTCTTCTCATCTTTAGGGTCTCCGCTGATAAGGCTTGAAGCCCTTGCAACGAGCTTAGCTTTAAGAGCGTCATAAATGTCTTCATGAATAATAATCCTTTGCACCCCAATACACGATTGTCCCGACTGATAAAATGCGCCGAACGTGATCCGAGTTACCGCGTCATCGAGGTCGGCATCAGCGTCAACGATCACTGCGGCATTCCCACCTAACTCCAACACAATTTTTTTCTTGCCACACCGAGCCTTCAAGTCCCAACCCACTCCGGGGGATCCCGTGAATGACAATAACTTCAAACGCTCATCGACGGTGAAGAGATCCGCGCCATCTCTTGAACACGGCAAAATAGAAAATGCACCTTTCGGCAAATCAGTCTCTGCTAACACTTCGCCAATCATGATTGCCCCAAGAGGTGTTCTCGAAGCAGGCTTCATCACAAAGGAACAACCGACCGCAATGGCGGGTGCAATTTTATGCGCCGCCAAATTGAGCGGGAAATTAAATGGCGACACGAACGAGCATGGGCCAATGGGAACGCGCTTCCACATGCCACTGTACCCTCGAGCTCGGGCACTGATATCTAACGTTTGCAGTTCTCCATTAAAGCGGGTGGACTCTTCAGCCGCGATCTTGAAGGTGTCTATTAAACGGGTGACTTCACCTCTTGCATCATTTATCGGCTTTCCCGCCTCTACACAAAGCGCGTATGCGAGTTCATCAAAACGCTCTCGGAATCGAATCACACAATGCTCCAAGACAGCCTGTCGCTCATAACTGGCCATATTGGCTAAGGCCTCCGAAGCGTCTACAGCAGCCTGGATGGCTTGATCGATCACCACTGAATCGGCCAGCGCAACTCGAGTAGCGACCTCACCCGAATATTTATCAGTGACCGCGAGATCACTGTTGGCATAGACCAGTTCATTAGCCAGAATATACGGATATGTTTCTCTTAACTGGGGCATCAAGTCTCTCCAAATAATATCAAACCAACGGCCCGCCAAACAAGTGCTGAGGGCCGTTGGTTGAGTATGTCACTGTGAAAAATTAAATCTTAGCGCTATCTGCTTTAATCCTATTATTCAAAATCTCATCGTTTTCAGAATAATCCACTGGACAATCTATTAAGTGAACTCCAGGTGTTGATAAGCACGTATTCAAGGTTTCCATAAGATTCTCCGAACTGCTGACACGATGACCGTGCGCCCCATAACTTTCAGCGTACTTCACAAAGTCTGGATTGCCATACTCAAGTCCCCAATCAGCAAAACCCATGTTGGCTTGCTTCCAACGAATCATTCCGTAGCTCGAATCATTAAGAATCAAAACGACAATATTCATCTTCAAACGAACCGCAGTTTCCATCTCCTGTGAATTCATCATGAAACCGCCATCACCACAAATCGCCATGACCTTACGTTCCGGATAGACAAGATGAGCTGCCATAGCAGATGGCAAGCCTGCGCCCATTGTTGCGAGCGCATTATCCAGCAAGACTGTATTCGATTGGTGGGCGGTGTAGTTTCGGGCAAACCAAATTTTATAGACACCGTTATCCAGGCAAATCATCCCGTCATCAGGCATCACTTTACGAATATCAGCCACGAGTCGCTGTGGGTATATAGGGAAACGTGGATCATCAGAACCTTCGACAATATTTTTATCGTGATGCTTCTTAACTGCCATCATTCGAGTGAAGTCCCACTTCATGTCACTTCTTTCAGACAGTCTTTTTTTGATTTGCCATATTGCATTTGCAATATCACCCACCACTTCTAACTGCGGGAAATAGACCGGATCAACCTCAGCACTTCTAAACGAGATGTGAATGACCTGGGTACCCTCTGAAACAAGTACCGGATCATTTTCGGACGAGTGGTTAGACTCGTCGTCCCTCGCCGTACCGTGACTCATAAAAAATGGTGGCTTCTCGATAACATCGTGACCGACGTTAATGATTAAATCTGCGGCCTCTATTGCTCTGTGAACATAATCACTGGCCGAAAGTGCCGCACACCCCATAAACAGCGGATGTCGCTCATCAATCACACCCTTACCAAGTTGAGTACTGACAAAAGGAATTCCTGTTTGATTCACAAGCTCTGTGAGCATTTTACTGGTGAGTTTCCGATTACCACCGGCACCAACGACCAAAATAGGACTCTTTGCCTTTGCAATTTTATCAACCGCTGCCTTAATAGACTTTTCTTCAGGAACAGGCCTTCGAACAGCAGAGGCTTTGATCGGAAGTTCCTTTGAGTGCTCGTCGGCAATATCCTCAGGCAGTTCCAAATGAACCGCCCCAGGCTTTTCCTCCTCAGCCAAACGAAATGCTTCACGTACTCGACTCGGGATATTATCTGCAGACACGATTTGATGCGCATACTTCGTGATGGGCTTCATCATCTCTACAACATCTAATATTTGAAAGCGTCCTTGCTTTGACTTCTTAACGGGCTTTTGTCCCGTAATCATCATCATAGGCATGCCGCCGAGTTGAGCGTAAGCCGCAGATGTTGTGAAGTTGGTGGCGCCGGGGCCTAGGGTTGAAATACACACACCCGTCTTACCCGTTAATTTGCCATAAACTGCAGCTATGAACCCCGCCGCTTGTTCGTGCCGCGTCAGGATTAATTTAATTTTTTTAGATCGCGATAGGCTGTCAAGAAAGTCTAAGTTCTCTTCCCCAGGGATTCCAAAAATATATTCAACGCCCTCTTCCTCTAGCGCTTTTACAAACAAATCTGAACCTTTCATACAAACTCCTTTTTCAAATTAATCGAAATAAAGTTAATTAAACCTTACGCAATATCTTAAAAATAAATCAACTCACAACTCAAAATGCTAGAGGTCAACCTCACATAATCCTGATCGATTAAAAAATTTTCGCTCTACATCGTTACCTTTCTCACTGGCGACTTCAACAACCAACGAAACTGTCTCAAACCTCATCGATGCCTTATCGATCAAAATCATACTCGCTCGGACAAACCCATCAATCTCAGCGCCACGACTCAACACAAGTACCGAGTCACTGTTAGCATGTGTCACCAGCGGGCTTTCAACGTCACCAATCATCGGGTTTATCTGGGCCTCAACAAAACCTTGAGCAGAACCCTTTAAAGTCAACTCATAGGGCGCAGATGACCCGTCTGAACGACACACATACGTCTCAGCGTGCGACACCAATGCGAATGCAACGGTAATGCCGCACATCACGATCAATCGTGGGAGCCCCCGAGTTACCACAACAATCCATGACTCGGCATCGGCTTAGCGAAAAAAAGCACTACTTTTTCCCCTTCACTAAGAGAACAAATATTTTTTCATGTCTATTACTATCATTCAATCGAGGCATGAGCAATCATTTTTATCAGGGCACACAGGAACCTGAACAAAAAATACTACTCATCGTCGGTTATTTCAAAATTAATCTCTCTACCGGGTGGTTGATAACTGAGGAGCACCATAAGCTCTTTAATACCAGGGGCAATTTGGTCTGGGATAGCATATTCATTTTCGTTCCGATCAAATGCCAGCCGCACCGGTTTTCCTTTGGCATTTAATGAATTCGTTAGCGACAGATCACCTGGTGACCAAAAAGGTGAATTTTTAAAATTCGTCACTAAGTCCGTACTGAATTGCTTCCCGCACTCTTCTGTAAATTTAACGGGCTCATCCTCAGCCACACCCATGCAGTCCGCATCAGTCCAACTACCCGCTATTGGGATCCGTAAGACCTCTAGGATTGATCCGCCTGTGCTGAGATAAATGCTGAGATCTGTTGTTGCAATGTCGGCATCAAACCAATCGACTTTCTTCGTCAAGGCCAAGATACCACTTTGGCTTATCTTAACAAGCCCGAAGCGCAAATTCTTTTCATTGGTTTGAATCGTTTGGTAACCAGAATCTCCAGCAACGAATGTTTTTGTACCTTCCCGTGACAAATGGATCAAGCGAAAGGAACGACACACTTGCTCTCTACATAGCTTAGCGACATCGACTCCGGCTGAGTCGATCGGCTCACCTGAGATAGCGATATAAGCTTCTTCGCGGCCATCTACCGGTTGAATCCAGACGCTCACCGAATCGATGCAGTTTTTAACGTCAATTGCTTCAGATTCGATGTAATAACAAAATGTCTGCATCAAACTGTCGAATCTTTTGACGTCTATATTCAAGATGTTACCCAGCTTTTCTTTCACCCAAAATGGGTTAGATCGCACAGTGTTGTAGCTATCTTTATTGATGTCCACCTCTAAAACAAAGTTTTGTCTGGCGGTCTCACCCGTCGATTGTTCAGTGCCGCCTGAAGACCCAGTCCCCAAGTCTTGCTTCGAGAAGACCTGAATCTGATAGACGTTTAGTCCTGCAGACAATACAAGTAAGGCAAAAAGAAGCCAAAAGGTGAAACGATTTATCATAAGAAGGTCGAGCGCAGTGTTGATTTCACAAATTATACTGAATGTCGACGTCTTCCACGATATGTCATCAAAAATATGTAGGTGTTAGACTGGTTTTAAGTTTTATGTTTTGACATTCACCCATTCAGCAGGAAACCGCGCGAATTCGTTTAGATTGAGAAAAACATTATGGCTTGCGACAAATTCAGAGAAACGAGTATCTCAGCACCATGAAGTTACTGAATACCTATCGTTTTTGTGCGTTTCTAATACTGGCGCTGCTCACCAACTCAT
>DFDI01000059.1 GCA_002367635.1 Betaproteobacteria bacterium UBA3031
TGGAACGCTTAGCGACCATCGATGAGGCTCAGAAGAAAATAGATGGGCTCACAACTAATGTCATAGGGCTTCAAGAGTTGCTTGGTGATAAGAGGTCGCGTGGAGCTTTTGGTGAGGTGCAGTTGGAAAATCTTGTCAGAAATATGTTGGCACCTTCCTCGTATGACTTTCAATTCACCTATTCCAATGGTAATCGGGTTGACTGTGTTTTAAGGCTTCCAGATCCAACGGGTAATGTATCGGTCGATTCTAAGTTTCCGCTTGAGAATTATCATCGGATGTTCGGCCAAGATGTTTCCCAGGCGGATAGAGGGGTAGCACAAAAAGCTTTTAGGGTAGATATTAAAAAACACGTTGACGCAATATCCGATAAATACATCATAGATGGCGAAACCAGTGATGGTGCTGTGATGTTTATTCCTGCGGAAGCTGTTTTTGCAGAAATCCACGCGTATCACAACGAAGTCGTCGAGTACGCAATGCAGAAGAAGGTTTGGATTGTCTCGCCTACGACGTTAATGGCCGTTTTGAATACTGCGCGGGCTGTGATGAAGGATATTGCAACAAGAGAGCAGATTCACATCATTAAGGAAGAGTTGAGACATTTAAGTCATGATTTTAATCGATTTGATGATCGAATGCGAAAACTCGCAGATCATATTCGACTTGCACACAAAGATGTTGAGGAAGTTCGTGTTAGTAGCGATAAAATAACGAAACGGTTTAATCGTATTGAAAAAGTCGAGTTGACGAATATGCCTAGGCAAGATACTGGGAGTACACCAGGATCTTCACTTGATCCTACAGTTCTGCCTGGTGTGACGGCTATCGACCGGAATAATTAAACGCGTTATTTAAAAGTATCTGTTTTTAATCTTTTTAGAAGATAGAGCATAGTCCAAATTAAAAATGGAACTACAATGGATGATAGGATAAAAAACTTTATTTTGTCTTGAGTTATTGAGTCTTCCATTAAGGTTAATGTCCCAATCAGGCACCACAGACTCATTCCAACTGCTTGAAAGAGCGCATAAATAATAGTGAGTACGTAGGCCCAACGCAACTGCATAAAAATACCAAGTGCAAATAGTAAATGGAGCACGGCTACGCACAAGTAGAGGAATAATTTTCCTCCGGTTAAACCAATTGCAATTATCAGTAAGCACAAGGTTGCTAAGATATTTGCTGTAGTTAGCAATCTAATTCCAACAGGTCTCATTTTTTGAATTTCCGTCTAAGGTTGGTTGTTAGCTCGTATCATGGTCAGTTGAATCTATCTCTCTTAATTCAGATGAATGATTAACGTCGGGCATTGAATGTTAAATCCAAGGATAATTGTAGACCCTTTAAATAAAACTGATTGAAAGTGGACTAATTTGAGTATTGAGGAGGATATTGAGCGTGCGTTCGGCTTAAATGGGTTGCTCTCTGAAGTGGTTGATGGTTATAAAATGCGGATCGAGCAGGCTGAAATGGCTAAGGCTATCGGGCGAGCGATTAGCCAAAAGACGCCTATAGTTTGCGAAGCGGGCACGGGGACAGGGAAGACGTTTGCTTATTTGATCCCAGCATTTTATTACGGACGTAAAATCATCATTGCGACTGGTACAAAAACCCTTCAGGACCAACTCTTTGACCAAGATATTCAAGTGGTTCGGAGTGCATTAAAAATCCCGTTAACAGTTGCGAAGCTAAAGGGTAGAGCTAATTACCTTTGTCACCACCAAATTGAGAGAACTAAGGCCGAACGTTCTTTTTCTAGCCTCCGAGAGGTTGAGCTGTTTAATATGTTCGAGCGTATGCTCGATAGCTCTGAATCGGGAGACATTTCCGAAGTCAATATCCCAGAAGAAAGTCTCAGGGTCCAATCAGGGGTCGTGTCTACTCGAGATAGTTGCCTTGGATCTGACTGCCCTCATATCAGTAAGTGCTTTGTTCTAAAAGCTCGAAAAAAAGCGCTGTCTGCCGAGGTTGTTGTGGTTAACCATCACTTGTTTTTTGCAGACCTAGCGCTCAAGCAAGATGGATTCGGTGAGTTGTTACCAGAGTGTGATGTTGTCATTTTTGACGAAGCTCATCAGGTTGCTGATGTCGCGACTCAATTCTTTGGTTCGAGTGTTAGCACCAGTCAACTCAACGAGCTTCTTCGGGACCTTAGGTATGGATACGTTATTTTGGAGGACAGCGTAGTAGCCATAGATGACATGATTGATTGTTTCGAAAAAGGAATACGAGATCTAAGACTGTCATTCGAAGGGGCGAAGGGGAGATATGACCTTAGAGATCAAGGTAAGTTTTCCAATGCGTTAGAAGCAGCGAGTTCGCTATCGAGCATTGGCACTGAATTGGCTGAGGCCATTATTCAAGTTACAACTGTTAATCTTGAGCTCCAAAGGTGTCGAGAGCGTTTACTGGAGGTTGATTCGTTTCTGAGAACGTGGAGTAAAAATGAGGACCATAGCGTGATTCGTTGGTTCGACGCAAACATTCAATCGGTGCGGATGCACCTAACGCCTATTAATGTTTCAGAGGCATTTAGGTCTGTTGTGAGCGATATAGAGCGCAGCTGGGTATTCACTTCGGCAACGCTTTCTGTGTCAGGGGATGCCTCTTATTTTACCCATCAGTTGGGTCTTGAAGAAGCAGAATTCCTTAGTTGGGAAAGCCCTTTTGACTATCCAAAGAACAGTATGTTGTATGTCCCACAAAACATGCCAGAGCCGTCACACCCATCTTATGGTACCCGAGTTGTTGAGGAGAGTCTCGAAGCAATTATCGCTGCAAATGGACGTTGTATGATGCTTTTTACAAGCTTGGCAGCGATGCGTGCCGCTCGCGATCAGTTATCAAAATGCTTAACTGAGCGTGGTATTGACATACCGTTGCTTCTCCAAGGCGATGGGTCTAAGTTTGAGCTTTTAAATCGTTTTAAAACTCTGAAACACGCCGTATTACTGGGAAGTCATTCGTTTTGGGAGGGTGTTGATGTTCGTGGTGAGGGTTTAGTCCTTGTGATTATCGATAAGCTACCATTTTCTGTTCCTGATGATCCGGTAACAGCTGGTCGGATTAACTACTTGCGTAGTCTAGGGGGAAACCCATTTATGGACTATCAAGTTCCAGAGACGGTTATTTCTTTGAAGCAGGGAGCCGGTCGTTTAATTCGGGATGAGACAGATTTGGGGGTGCTCATCATTTGTGACCCTAGATTATTGTCTAAGCCTTATGGGAAGAAAATCTGGAAAAGTTTACCACCTATGAAGCGGACTCAAGATCTGAGTGAAGTCACATCATTTCTTAAATTGACTTGATGAATTATTCCATTAAGAAAGCCACGATAATCCCGATTAAAATCCAACTTAAAACCACAATAATGGCCCCTAAAGTAAAGGTAGGTTTGCTCTGATTTTTTATATGGTGAATGGCGATATCCATATACTTTTCCGTAATGCTTTTTTTTGTTATCAGATTAATCAAGTAGAGTAAGGCAGGAATGATGACAAGTTCATCTAAGTAGCCAATGATGGGAATAAAGTCTGGAATTAGATCGATGGGTGCAAGCGCGTATGAAACCATCAGTACCGTTAAAATTATTGCTGCTGCTGGTAGTTGCTTAGCTTTGAGCGCAAGCCAAAAGGCGACAACACGGATATAGATTTTAGCTATAAATTGTTCAATTAATCGACCGAGCACTCTTTAGGTTTAAGCGCGCGCAAAAAGATCGTGATCATCAGAGTCTGTAATGATGGCTTTAACAATATCGCCAGATTCAAGTCGCGGGGCGTTACGAATAATGACCTTCCCATCAATCTCTGGGGCATCGTATTTGGTTCTACCAATCGCCACATTGTCAGCGCACATTTCATCGATTAGTATGGTTTGTTTGGTGCCTATTTTTTCTCTGAGGCGCTGTGAGCTAATTTTGTGTTGATGTTCCATTAGACGTGCTTTGCGCTCACTTTTTACCTCATCTGGAACATTCGTTTCCTGTAAGGTATTTGCCGTTGCGCCTTCGACAGGAGAGTACTCAAAGCATCCTACGCGATCTAGATTAGCCTCAGTTAGAAAATCAAGTAGCTCTTGAAACTCTGTTTCGGTCTCCCCCGGGAATCCAACAATAAAGGTGCTTCTGATCGCTATATCAGGACATATTGAACGCCAGGTATTAATGCGATTCAATACATTTTCTGAATTGGCTGGTCTTTTCATGAGTTTCAGAATGCGATGCGACGCGTGTTGAAAGGGAATATCTAGGTAGGGGAGAATGATGCCTTCACTCATCAAGGGAATAAGGTCATCGACATTTGGATATGGGTAAACATAATGTAATCGT
>DFDI01000081.1 GCA_002367635.1 Betaproteobacteria bacterium UBA3031
CCAACTGAGCTATTCCCGCTTTAAGAGGGCGTGATTTTATGACCATTTCACGCTTAATGCAAATCAAGGATACAAGTGATTGATCCATCAGTGATTTTTTACACCCGCATCTACAGTTTAAGTTTAATAAAACATAATTAATGGCTTATGCAGCGGCTTGCAACAGTTTATTTAGAATTAGCCGCGATGATCGATGACGCCCGTTTTATATAGTAGAACATTGACCAAACGGTGAGCACCACTGCAACATAAACCAACAAGGTGCCCAACTCATAAGTCGGGACAAAGTAAATCGGCTCATACAAAAACAGCAGGATGATCGAGACCATTTGAGCCGCAGTCTTAAGTTTTCCGATAAAAGAGACCGCAACCCCACGACTCTCTCCAATGAGCGCCATCCACTCACGAAGAGCTGAAATGGCAAGCTCCCGACCTATAATGATTGCAGCTACAAAAATGCCGACACGATCCAACCACACCAAAATCACTAATGCAGTCGTAACCATCAACTTATCTGCTACAGGATCAAGAAAAGCACCAAACTGTGTTGTTTGATTAAATTTTCGCGCCAAAAATCCATCCAGCCAATCCGTGATCGCTGCAAGCGTGAAAATAAAAGCGGCAGTTAAATTCTTGTCTGACGAAGGCAGTACCAAATCGGGTATATAGAACACGCAAATAAGCATCGGGATCAAAAAGATCCGTCCCCACGTCAATAAATTTGGTAATGATGGGCGCATGTATGCCGTTAATGTAACTGCCTATAGATGTGTTCCGCAAGTTTCTTGCTAATACCGTCAACCTTAGCAATCTCCTCAATGCTGGCTGCAGCGACCTCCCTAACACCCCCAAACTGAGAAAGCAGCCTTTGTCTGCGCTTAGCCCCAATACCCTCAATATCCTCAAGCCGAGATTGAGTTCGCTTCTTATCACGCCTTTTTCGATGACCCTGAATAGCAAATCGATGGGATTCATCACGAATCTGCTGTATCAAATGCAGACCGGAATCATGCGGGTGTAGTTGTATCACCTCACCCGTTCGAGCATTGATCAGAGTCTCTTGCCCCGCCTTTCGCTCTTCACCTTTGCCAACACCGATCACAGCAAGGTCATCCAAACCTAATTCACTAAGAGCACTTAATGATGACGATAATTGCCCCTTGCCCCCGTCAATCAATATGAGATCTGGGAGTTTCCCCTCCCCGGTAATCACCCGTTGATAACGGCGAGATACAACTTGATTCATGGCGGCGTAGTCATCGCCGGGTGTAATGTTATCAATATTGAATCGTCTGTACTCACCAAATTGCATTTCCCCTCGATCATAAACGACGCATGAGGCTACCGTCGCCTCTCCCATCGTATGGCTGATATCAAAACACTCGATCCGACTCAAGTGCCCCTCTAGCCCTAACGCGCTCTGAAGCGCCACCAGACGGTCCATTTGAGTCTCTTTTGTTCTCAATTGCTGCTGAATAGATAATTCAACATTTCGCTCCGACATTTTTAACCACATTCGACGTTCCGATATGGGGTTATCGTTAATACGAACTTTCCGCTCAAAAGATTGCTCAAAATGCTTGATAAAAACATCCTTATCAATTTTTTTATTGATCACAATTTCGTCAGGAACATCACCGCCTTGATAATGATGCGTGAGAAATGCTTCCAACGCATCAGCCTCATCTTGCTCCGAGGCATTTTTTGGATAAAACACCTTGTCCCCACGGTGTGATCCTCCACGTATCACGGTTAGATTGATGCCAACCAATCCATCTATGCTAGCCACAGTAACGATATCGACATTTCTATTTCCACTGCCGGTTACGAATTGAGTTTCTCGAACCTTAGTAAGTGCACGTATACGATCCCGAAATACTGCAGCCCGCTCAAATTGCATGTCCTCGGAGTAATCAAGCATTTCACTCTCTAACGACTGAATCACCTCATTTTCCTTACCCTGCAGAAACAACGATGCATTCGTGACATCAATCCGATAGTCCTCTTCTGAGATTTGCTTCACACATGGTCCCGAACAACGTTGAATTTGATAAAGCAAGCACGGTCGAGATCGATTAGAAAACACACTATCTTCACAAGTACGCAATCGAAATACCTTTTGTAAGAGATGGATACTTTCTCTCACAGCATAGGTGTTTGTGAATGGTCCAAAAAATCTATCCTTGGTCACAATAGACCCTCGATACGTACTGAGTTTAGGGTACACATGCTTGGTTAGCACGATGTAGGGGTATGATTTATCGTCCCTGAAGACGATATTGTATTTTGGCTTCAAGGACTTAATTAGACTGTTTTCTAACAGCAAGGCTTCAGACTCTGATCGCGTCACTGTGGATTCAATACGAACAATTTGCTTAACCATCAATTGAATCCGAGGCGACAAACTCCCTTCTTTTCGAAAATAAGACATCACTCTTTTTTTCAGATTCACGGCCTTACCGACATACAAAACACTATCGTCCTGACCCAGCATGCGGTAGACGCCTGGCAGACCTGGTAAGCGCTTGGCCTCTGAAAGGCCACTGAATTCTGATTCCTTGTTCACTCTCGTCATTTTTGATCGAGCAACTCTCTCGCCTTCACAAAAACATTCTTGAACATCTCGTGTGTTAACCGTCGAGTTTGCGTGTTGTATCTGGAGCAGTGATAACTATCAATCATACGCAAATCGGAATTGAGCTCATGCATCGATTCATGAACAAATGGATACAGAGATTGCTTAAGATTAAGGGCTTTTAATACCGCAGAATGCGCAACTGAGCCGAGCGCTATGACAACTCCCGCTTTAGGGACCCGCTGTAACTCTTCCAGAAGAAACTCATTACAGTTATTCACCTCAGATCCAATCGGCTTATTTTGTGGCGGCAAACACCGCACTGCATTAGTAATACGACAATCTTTAAGCTCAAGACCATCGGATCCAGATTCAGACACAGGGCTTGTTGAAAACGCTAAGTCATAAAGCGTTTGAAACAAAAGAACACCAGCATGATCTCCAGTAAAGGGGCGGCCCGTTCGGTTTGCGCCATGCATTCCTGGCGCGAGACCCACTATCAGCAAACGAGCATTGGAATCTCCAAAAGATGGAACTGGACGTGCAAAATAATCGGGACGATCATCCCTCACCTCATCCAGGAAATTCGCAAGTCGTGGGCACTTGCGACAATCTAAATTGAAGCCTTTTTTTGAAACGAGCATCAGCGCTTAACGACCTGTTTCAGGATTGATATGATGTAGAATCTCACTTTAATCTTTAATTTGATCGAGGGTACCGTGGCAAAAGTCCTTGCAACCGAAGTTCGTGTAGGAAATTTAATTGAACTCGACAAACGAGTTTGGCGAGTTGTTAAATCGTACCATGTTCACGTTGGTGGCCGTGGTGGAGCTTTCATGCAACTCGAGCTTAAAGATGTCGAAGGCGGGACCAAACGGAATGAACGTATTCGAACCGATGAAAAAATAGAACGTGCATTCGTAGAGACACGTGACATGCAATACCTCTATCAAGACGGTGACAATTACGTCTTCATGGACCAAGAGAGCTACGAACAGCTCAATTTGCCTGCTGAGTTCTTAGAAGGGCAAGCGGGTTACTTGCTGCCAAACGGCGACGTTAGAGTGAACATGCATAATGAGCGACCGATCGGGATTGACTTACCGACATCAGTTGTCCTAACAATCAGCGATACAGAACCCGGCATCAAGGGTGCCACGGCCACTGGATCTTATAAACCAGCAAAAATGGAAACAGGTATCAATGTGG
>DFDI01000078.1:0-1660 GCA_002367635.1 Betaproteobacteria bacterium UBA3031
CTCGAATATAACACTCGAAGCGTCTTTGCATTCATTCGGGCATCCGAATCGTTGCGCCAAATTCTCCCCCTGGGGGTTTCCCATCCGGTTACTTATGATCTTCTCTTAAGCGCTAAGCAGAGTTTGGAAGATGTTTATCGATTCAATCAGTTGTTATTCGAAAAACTTGATATAGATCGTTTCTTTTTCTGTGTTAGACCCTACTACCGACCCCACCGAGTGGGGTTACATGAATACCGAGGTGCTAATGCTGGGGATTTTGCAGGTATAAATGTGATTGATCTATTGCTAGGAGTTTGCCAGGCAGATGATCCCTATTATTCTCAGTTACTAGTGGATAAGTTTTTGTTTATGCGCCCGGAAGATCAATTGATTCTAAGAGACTGCATGCGTCGTCAAAGTTTGCTGGATAGTTTTTTGCATGCTTCTAAAATAGAAGGGTCTTCTAAGAATAATTGGTTCGTACGTAATTTAACGCTCTTTCTAGAAGTTTGTACGGCTCATGGGAATGTAGCGAAACAGCATCATGAGTCACTCGTGAGCAAGTTTATGCACCAGCCTGCGACTGCCGCGGGCCTGACTGACAGCTCCGTTATCACCGCGAGCGGGCCACCGCTACCCGTTTTACTAAAAGGGTTAAAAAAACTTTGTGATATGCGCTGTGCCCTGAATGTCGGGAATGAATTTAAAACGCGCTACTCTGATATAGAGTACCTTAAGGACTCCTTAAAGTGATCAGTGACAGATGGGCAGAAAAGTACATAAGCCATGATGGCATCTACTTGCTGAATCATTCCGTTGGACTACCATTGCGATCTTTGGAGCCCACTGCGACCACCGATTTTTGGCAGGCATGGCGGAACGCTGACAGTGAAATATGGACTCATTGGTTAGCAGCTATAGAATCTTTTCGTGCGCGGCTGGCTTCCCTACTGAACGGGGAAAAAGATAGCTTCTGCCCTCAGACAAGCCTTTCTAGTGCTGTTGCAAAAATTCTCGATTCTCTGCCGTTAGATAAAGAAAGAAATTGTATTTTGATGAGTGAAGAAGATTTTCCCTCCATTGCATTTGCGTTACAAAAAGCTGGAGGTGCTGGCTATCGTTTAAAATTCATTCCTGCAGAAGCTGACACTTCAGATATTGACATCTGGGATCAACAGACAACATCAGATGTTGCGATGGTTTTAGTAACGCATGTACAGTCTAATAACGGTCGTCAGTTACCAGTTCAACTTATAACGAACCTTAGCCGTCAAAAAAATATTTTGTCTATTGTGGACATTGCTCAGTCTGCTGCTATTTTGCCTATTGACCTCCAAGCTTGGGCTGCAGACTTTGTAGTTGGTTCTTGTGTAAAGTGGATTGGGGGAGGCCCAGGCGCAGGGTTTCTTTGGGTCAGTCCAGATGTTATCGAGCGATGTGAACCACAGAGCGTGGGATGGTTTTCACACTCGAATCCGTTTGAATTTGATATACATAATTTTGATTATGCTCCGAATGCGCTGCGCTTCTGGGGAGGGACGCCCTCTGTGCTCCCCTACGTTGTAGCTTCTCACAGCTTAAAATTCATTAACAACATCGGTGTTGACAAGATTAGAGCGCACAATAATGAGCTAGTCGATAGAATCATTCAGGCGATAAGCCCTGAAAACTTAGTGTC
>DFDI01000078.1:1889-4481 GCA_002367635.1 Betaproteobacteria bacterium UBA3031
CCCTGAAAACTTAGTGTCTCCAATAGAATTGGAGCGACGGGGCGGAACGCTGATTTTAGATTTTAGAGATCGTAATCAAGATATGATAAAGCGGCTTCGAGACGCTCATGTTCAATTTGATGTTCGTGCTAAAGGGATTCGTTTATCTCCATATCTATGTAATAACGGCCAGCAAATTGACGCGCTAATTAAACTTTTAAATTAAGAAATGGGGTAGAAATGGGGTCAGAGTAGATATACAGTAGTTTGGAGCGTTGCGATTTGGGCTGCTTTGGAAGAAGGGCTGCCCCGTTGCCATTGGAGTTGTTGGACAAGGATCTCCAGAAGTACGATTCTGCAGTACATAATGTGCTGTTCATAGTCAGGCATAGCTTAAAGCATTAAGGGATTGAGTTCGGAAAGAAGATCTCTACATACCTGGTTTAAAAGGATTTTTCTAGTTATACCATTTAGGAGTCCGATCAGGCTGTGGGAGAGAGTTACAACAAAAGAGGAAAAGGAGGGGGAAAGGAGGAAGAGCGGTAGACGGTTTCATCGGTATTGACAAGCTAATGGCCAACATTAAGAAACCTGGCGAAACTGCTTCTAAATAGCCACTGCCTTTTCCCAAGCCGCAAAGGCACGCAGTCTAAAATACCGAAAGTTCTCAGCCGACATCAAATGCCTACCTAGGTTGAGCAATGTATAAACCGCCGCATGAGCACCTAAAAATCGTCGCGCTTGTTCTATCTATTTGAACTTGCGCATACACCGCTCTCACAGTCTTGCAGGCTCGTGCATAGCTCACATCGATGCCCCCTTGTGACATAAAATCCTCGATATCACGATGACTGAGATTGAATCGGTGGTAGATATTTGACTGGTTCATGCTCCAAATTCTGACAGAAAGGGGTTCAACTTGTCAGCACCAGTGTCCCTGATGCTCTTTTTTCTGTAACTTTCGGATAAACCCATCTATTAAGACAACTAAAAGGAACAGCTCATGAGTTTTGCAGCAGGGACACTTCAAGGAAAATCGGCGGTCGTTACAGGCGGCGCTACTGGTATTGGTGCTCATATAGTTCGCATGCTCGGTTCTCTGGGGGCGAATGTTGGTATTGTCAGCCGCAAGGAAGAGAAACTGCGGGCTGCCGTTGACGCCTTCAAGAGTGAAGACGGAATCGATGTTAAGTGGCACACCGGTGACGTGCGCGATTCAGAGGGCATGAAGGCTGTCATGGCAAACTTTGCAGAAGCGCTAGGCGGCATCGACATTCTGATTTGTAACGCGGCGGGCAACTTTATCTGCCCTACCGAAGAACTTTCCTGGAACGGTTGGCGCACCGTCATAGAGATCGACTTGAATGGCACGTTTAATTGCTGTCAGGCTGCGCTGCCCTACTTAAAAGAAGCGGTGGATGGCGGCCGTATCGTATCTATTAGCGCAACAGCCGCTAACTTCGGCTGGCCCGGCGCTGCCCACGCCGGAGCTGCTAAGTCCGGAATTCAAAATTTGATGAAAACCCTCGCCGTTGAATGGGGCGAATACGGCATTCGAGCGAACTATATCTCTCCAGGCCCGATTGAAGGGACAGAGGGAGTTGACCGACTTATCATTGCACAAGGCAGGTCAAAAGAGGCACTCGACAAAATTCCTCTAGGCACATTTGGAGAGGGAGAGGACATTGCCAATGCTGTTGTATTTCTCACTTCACAAAGCGGAAGGTATGTTTCAGGAGCAGAGCTTGCTGTGGATGGTGGCAATCAGTGGTCACGGAAGTAAGGCAAACTCAAACCGAATGTGGCGTCAATTCCCTGTTGTTAACGCCGGAAAGCATCAGTGGCTCTCCCCCTGTAAATCGCCTTTTGATTCTTTGATTTAAAAAGAAGTAAAATCAATCTGGCTAAAAAATAGCAAATCTAAGAACTTGGAGCGAAGCGATAGAATTTATCTGGGATCGTAGCAATCCATTTGTAATTGATGCCGTCGTCAGCGCCGACAATGTTGACGGCTACGGTCATGTCTCCACTCACAACTATATAAAGTGGATGATCGATTGCGCCTTCGACCATTCCACGGCCGTCGGCCTCCCGGAGTCTACCTGCAGAAAACTGGCTCGCGGCATGGCCGCCGTAAAATGCAAGGTTGATCTGTTGGGCTCGGCCTATGAACAAGACTCGCTGAAGATCGCTACCTGGATTGTCGAGCCCGACGGCAAACTCAGACTGAGCCGCCAATTTCAAATCATCAACGCTGACACTAATAAGACGCTAGCGCGCGGGCTGTTTAATTTCGTCTGTACCAACCTGGACAATGGCAGACCTGTTCGCCTGCCACCACTGTTTCTCGAGCGGTATATTGTCGCGAGCGAACCACTGTAGATTAAGCAAAGATTTCAATTAACCATCAATATAGGCTGCTATCATGAAGCTTTACGATCTACCCCCTTCGCCGAATGCTCGCCGGGTAAGAATATTCATTGCCGAAAAAGGGTTGGATATTCCCACTGTTCCGGTAAATATGATGACCGGAGAAAACCAGACCGAGGAATACCTCGACAAAAATCCGTTAGGAATGATGCCTGTGCTAGAACTGGAGGACGGCACCTGCAT
>DFDI01000091.1:0-2499 GCA_002367635.1 Betaproteobacteria bacterium UBA3031
GGCTTCAACCTGGGCTTCAACCTTGACCTCAACTTCAACCTCGACCTCAGGTTCTTTCATAATAACGCGCTTCTTACGAACTTCAACTTGAATCGTACGTGAACGACCGGCTCCATCAGATTTCTTTATTTCGGTCTTTTCGCGACGTTTTAGCGTCATTTTCATTGTCGGCTTGTCATCCCCGTGCGATTGCTTCAAAAAATCGAGCAATTGACGCTTATCGACCTCAGTAAGATTGGTCTCCTCGGACAAGTCTTTTTTAATACCAGATGCCACCAGCTGTTCCAGCAAACGCCCAACAGGAAGTTTAAGTTCTGATGCAAACTCTTTAACATTCACATTTGCCATTTATTTTTTGCCCTTAAATTCATTAAGACTCAGCGAACCATGGTGCTCTCGCAGCCATAATTAAGCTTTCAGCCAATTCATCATCAATCTCGACAATCTCTTTGAGATCATCGATCGCCAAATCAGCCAACTCATCCTGAGACATGATGCCTCCGCCAATCAGAGTACGTGCAAGCTCTTCCGTCATACCTTCCACATTCATTAGGTCAGTGGACGCTGTCGTGGCCTGTTCCTCTTTAGCAATTTCTTTCACCAACAAAGCATTTCTAGCCCTAGACCTCAACTCTTCGACTGTACCCTTATCGAATCCTTCAATTTCAAGTAACTCCGACTCAGGCACATACGCGACTTCCTCAAGAGTGCTGAAACCTTCCTGAACCAAAATATCAGCGAGGTCCTCATCAACGTCAATTTCATCCATGAAATGTTGACGGACAGTGTTCGACTCTTCTTCCACTTTTTGCTGTGATTGCTCTTCCGTCATGATATTTAGCGTCCACCCCGTAAGTTCTGAGGCAAGCCGGACATTTTGCCCGCCACGTCCAATCGCTTGAGCAAGATTCTCTTCCTCAACGACAATATCCATCGCGTGTTTCTCTTCATCTACCGTAATCCTGCTGACTTCAGCCGGAGATAATGCGTTAACGATATATGTTGCCGGATCATCTGACCAAAGCACGATATCAATACGCTCTCCTGACAACTCATTTGTCACGGCCTGCACTCGCGATCCACGCATCCCCACACAAGTACCGACTGGATCAATACGTCTATCGTTTGATTTAACAGCAATCTTAGCCCTCGAACCAGGGTCCCTTGCAGCACCGTGAATTTCCACCAACCCCTCTTCTATCTCCGGGACCTCAAGCTCAAACAAGCTAGACACAAATTGAGGCATGGTTCGCGATAAAATTAATTGATGGCCCCGCGCCTCTCGATCGACTCGGCTTAGATAAGCACGAATCCTGTCACCAACACGAATGTTTTCCCTCGGAATCATCTGCTCTCGAGGGAGCAACGCCTCCACACGCCCTGATTCAATAATCACGTTGCCTCGTTCGACGCGCTTAACAGTGCCCGACACAATGGATTCATCGCGCGCAAGGAAATCATTTAAGATCTGTTCACGCTCAGCATCCCTGATTTTCTGCATGATGACTTGTTTTGCCGCTTGCGCACCAATTCGCCCAAACTCAATTGCTTCCAATGGCTCTTCAATAAACTCATTAAGCTGAATAGAAGCATCTCGCGTTAACCCTTCCTCAAGAGTTAACTGCTGATCTGGCAGATCAAGCTCTTCATCTTCGACTATTTCCCATCTTCGAAAACTTTCGTATTCGCCTGTTGTCCGGTCTATCGAAACCCGCACATCAATATCCAGTTTATTTTTACGCTTTGTCGCTGAAGCCAGCGCCATCTCCAACGCTTCAAAAACAATATCTTTCGCGACATTTTTCTCTCTCGCTAAAGCATCGACCAGCAGTAACATCTCTCGTTGCATGTCCTATAACCTTCTCAAATTAGCTAAATTGCAGGAATTAAGTTCGCCTTTTTAACCTCATGAAGCTCGAACGTAACCACTCGACCGCCCTCTAACTCCATATCTATCAAATTATCTCTAACGCCAATCAGTTGCCCTCGAAATTTTCTCTGCCCCTCGAATGCCAACTTGAACTGCACAGTTACTTTTTCACCCTGAAAGCGCTCAAAATCGAGTACCTTCTTAAGTGGCCGATCAAGCCCCGGCGACGACACTTCAAGTCGGTCGTACTCAAAATGCTCAATTTCAAACAAACGAGACAAATGATTACTGACCGTCGTGCAGTCCTCTATCCCAATACCTTGGGCAGAATCAATCAAGATGCGAATTAACCCAGATCGCCCGACCACTTCAAAGTCGACCAGCTCGTAATTCATTCCTGTCAAAGTTTTCTCAAGTAAATTTTCTATTTCCATCGGCTCATTCAGAAACAAAAAATGGGCCTAAGGCCCATCTGTGTTCAAATACTCTGGTCTCATAATTATAACAGCAAATAACGATCACTGATCCACAAAAAAGCCCCAACAGACTGTTGAGGCTTATTGATATGCTAATTGGTTGCGGGGGCAGGATTTGAACCTACGACCTTCGGGTTATGAGCCCGACGAGCT
>DFDI01000091.1:2699-4546 GCA_002367635.1 Betaproteobacteria bacterium UBA3031
TAGTAGCGGGGGCAGGACTCGAACCTACGACCTTCGGGTTATGAGCCCGACGAGCTGCCAGACTGCTCCACCCCGCGACCGGCAAAACAGGAGCGGGATCATAACAGAGTTTACCCGACGGACACAACCCGGCAGCACAAATAAACAGTACATAAAAATAAAAAGACGTGGCGCCTTAAAAACCCAGTCTACTAAATCGTGATCAATTCAAGGAGCGAGGCGCAACAGCTCCATGCACGGATAAAGAGTCTGGCGCCGCATCGCCACCATACCCCACGTCAAGCGTCATTTGCTCACCGTGATCTGGCGTCGCCTCGATCAGCTCACCCAAATCATCTAATGGCGGCAAATCACTTAATGCCTTCAACCCAAGATCGTCCAAAAATGTATCAGTGGTTCCAAATAAGGCTGGCCGACCCGGGGTCTCTCTCACCCCGATCTGATCAATCCATCCACGGACTTCCAACGTCTTGAGAATGTTTGGCGACACAGCAACGCCACGAACATCCTCGATATCACCTCTAGTGACAGGCTGCTTGTATGCAATAATCGCTAAAGTTTCCAAGACTGCCCTAGAATATTTGGGCGGTCGTTGAGGTTCAAGTTTCTCCAATTTCTGCTGAAATTCCGCTCGAACTTGTATCCGCCAACCACTAGCCACTTCTACGAGCTCGCCACTTCGAGTTAACCAATCTCCGGCAAGCTCAGCTAGGGCATCCTTTACCACCAGCGCAGAAACCTCATCATTAAACATACGTTTTATATCTTGGATGGACAGCGGCTCCGAAGACGCTAGAAGTGCGGCTTCAATCGAACGCTTGATATCTGTAATTTCATTTTCATTAAGCTCCATTTGATAACCTCACATAAATCGTGGAGAACACCCCATGCTGAGACAGTTCAATTGAGTTGTCCTTAGCCAATTCGAGTATCGCCAAAAAAGCTACGACAACGTACTGAACCCCTTTATCAACCTCGAATAGCTCATCAAACCGGAAAAATTGCTGATCTTTCAAACGACGTAAGATTTGGCTCATATGCTGACGCACAGAGAGTTCCTCTCTGCTTATCGTGTGATGACGGTTATTTTTAGCTCGATTGATGATTCCCACCCAGGCCATACGAAGATCATCAGGACTAATCGTGGGCGGGGCAACATAGTTGGATTTCTCAAAACATAAAGATGCTCGATAAAAGTCACGATCGATGACTGGGTGCTCATCTAGACGGATCGATGCCTTCTTCATCCGCTCATACTCAATTAATCGTCGAACGAGCTCCGCTCTTGGGTCCAACTCCTCATCCTCGGACCCGGTAGCCAGGCGAGGCAACAACATTCGCGATTTAATTTCAGTTAACACTGCAGCCATTAACAAATATTCAGCCGCCAACTCCAAATTATGCACTTTCATTGACTCGACGTAGACCATGTACTGGCGGGTCAAATCTGCCATCGGGATGTCAAGCACATCGAGATTTTGCTTCCTGATCAAAAACAATAGCAAATCAAGAGGGCCCTCAAAGGACTCCAGCATAATCTGGAGCGCTTCAGGGGGGATATACAAGTTAGCAGGCAAATCGATGATCGGTTCACCACGGAAAGTACCGATCCGAGTTTGCTCGGCGGGTATTGTTAGTAAGTCAGCAGGGTCCATAAATTGCCATTAAAAGCACTAGATATTGTGTATTAAGGCGTAAATTACCCTATATGAGGTAAATTTTCCAGTGCTAATTAAAGACAACCGCGACCTTACTTAGTAAAGCGAAGACCACCTTCGTGCACATCAATAGTCACCGTATCACCAGGCCCAAACGTTCCCTCCAGAATCAGTTTTGACAGCGGATTC
>DFDI01000094.1 GCA_002367635.1 Betaproteobacteria bacterium UBA3031
TCAGTTAGCTAACCCAACCGCCGGCTAGAGGAATAATTTGACCAATGATGTGCGTACATTTTTCACTGGCCAAATAGGATGCAAGTTCAGCAGTCTCCTCCGCAGACCCCACCTTATTAGTCGGTACATTCTTACGTACGTGATCTAAGAATTTTTCATCAGTCAAGAGTCGATCGGGGTAGTACGTATTATTATTAATATAGTTTTGCGCGATAGCATTCACTTGGATATTGGATCGCGCCAATTCAATACCTACTGCCTTGATAAAGGCATTCTGCGCGCCTCGCGCAGCACAATACGCTGAATTATTAGCAATACCTCTCAGTGGGGCAGCACTCGTTACAGCAATGATTTTTCCAGACTTTCTCTCTAGCATCTGTGGTGTTGTTGCTCTAACGAGATACATCAGAGGATCGACCAAAACCTTGAATAACGTATCCCAATCGTCATTTTCAATAACTTGCACGGGACTAGATTTCGGTGGCTCTGCAAGATTTGCGACTAAAACATCAATCGTGCCCGACGACTGAATTAAATCCTCGCACTCACTTTGAGTCACTAAAGGTCGATCACCCGTTAGGACATTAAACCCCATAGCCTTAAATTTATTTGCGATAGCCTCACCCATGTATTTTTTAACGCAGGTAACTAAAACCGTTCTATTTTCCATTATTAACTCCTATTAATGGGCATCGACTCATGAGTTGTAGTAACCCTACTCAATCTATTAATCAAGCCGCTTTTAAACTTACATGATCCAACAAGTAAAATAGAATAATAAGATCTTTATTAACGTCGTTTTATTTTCTTGTGAAAACGTATTTGCTAAGCACCGAAGGCAATGTCATCATCGAACCGACCTACTGAATGATACGCACCAGAAACATTTTAAGCATCACATGCGCCAAAGATCAGTCGGATCAATATTTTCTGCAAAAAACCAAGTCGATTGTAAATATTTAATGAGTACCAACATGAATTTCTTGATGGAGAGTGCTCACCGATGAAAAAAATGGCCATTATCGGTTCTGGCCTATCGGGTTTAACACTTGGGAATCTGCTAAAAGACCGCTTTGCGATCACACTCTTTGAGAAAGCCCGTAGCGCGGGCGGACGGCTAGCGACCAGAATCGCCGCACCCTACGCATTTGACCACGGTGCGCAGTACTTCACGGCAAGAACTCGAGCATTCCATAAATTTATCGAACCACTCATAAAGTGCGGCTTAATCAAACAGTGGACTGCACGACACGCGAGAATCGATGGCAATAAGATCATCGAATGCACAGACTGGGCAATCGATGAGCCTCGTTATGTCGGCGTGCCGGGCATGAATAGTATTGCCAGACACCTGGCTCAGCACCTAGACATCAAAACCAACACGAGAATTGTTTTACTTAATCGGCAAAAAAAATGGCGATTAATAGATGAGCACGACTCATTATATGGCGATTTTGATTGGGTCATTTCCACCCTACCAGCGCCTCAAGCTCTGACTTTACTCCCTGAAAACTTTGCATATCGAACCAAAATAAAAGAGGTATCGATGCATGGTTGCTTTGCCTTAATGCTTGGATTTTCTAAAAGTTTCCCCATTGAATTTGATGCGGCCCATATTACCCATTCGGACATCAGCTGGATTGCAGTGAACAGTAACAAACCAGGGCGCGGGAATTTATTCACACTGATGGTGCATTCATCCCAGAGGTATGCCGAAGAAAATCTCACTACAGACCGACAAAAAGTAATCAACCACTTATGTCATCAAACGAGTCAAATTTTAGGACACGATGTCAGCAATGCTGACCTCAAGACTGTTCACAGCTGGCGATATGCAAATAATTCTAATCGTGACACTTACCCGCCATTCGCAGATCATGACTTAAAGCTTGCTGCATGTGGGGACTGGTGCCTTGGGGGTCGCGTTGAAGGTGCCTTCACCTCTGCTCTCAACCTGATTGACGCTCTAGACTAAAGTAGCGCCAACTCCAAGCGACATTTTTACGAAATGGTCATTTTTCTTTGAATACCAAGAAAATTACTTAAGTCGATCAGAGTGTTTTGCCAAATAAAACCACTCCTGATTGATCTGAGCATTCGTATTCGGAAATACAATCCACCCATCTTGGTCCGCAGTTAATGCGCTCCCATCATGCCGATGGGCAATGACGGTCCCTTGTTTAACTTCCTCAAAACTCAACCAATTTCGAGTAAAGCAATCATCAGGGTCAAGTCGATCGATAACCTGGTAAAGACGTATTACCTCGGGTTCTGTAGCGGGCTTAGGTTTCGCATCTGACGTCATACCCAGGTGTGCAAGTGTATTGCGCATTGCGGTGTAAGCTGTCAGTGGCGCCCCATCATCCGCGTGTTGTCCACACTCAAGTGTCACTGCGATACCACCGCTGCGCCGCATGGTTTCCGTGGTGCCAACGCCATAATCAACGTGAGCCTCAACGCCGCGTGCTTGACGATCTCGAACCCCTTGAGCATACGTCTCAAGCCAACCTTCAACAAATCGATCAGCCCCTAAGCGAAGTGCCAAGTCTTCCTCCTGCTTAGCAAGCGCTATCGGCTCCAGATCACCCGTATTATTGGATGCGCCAATCAGTGCGAAGGGAATACCAGGTGCCTGAAACGAATGCAGATCAAGCAACACATCGTGTTGCTCAAGTATCGGGCAAAGAACATTACAGATGGAATCTTCAAAGTCTTGCGGGTTGTCGCTAACACGCATGTTGCGGTTCAGGTTACGGTCGCCGTGACGACGTTCAAGCTGGAATGCAAGTGGATTGGTGATCGGCACCATGGTGAGCGTGCCTTGCTCAATACAGACTTCCCCACTTTCAATCTCTCGCTCTAAACGCTGTAGTGCTTCCGTCCCACAAGTCTCGTTTCCGTGCACAGCACCCAAGATGATTAGCTTTGGCCCTGGCCGTAAACCGACAAACTGATGCACAGACAAGCCGGTTGGTGTACGAAGCTCCTTCATGATCCACCCATCATAATGTTTCGTCTTGTTTCAATGTTCGAGTGATACAAAAAAGCCGCACAACGAGGTTAGCTCTGCGTTGCGCAGCGTACCTGATATTAATTAGGTAATTTAGCTTTTCTGAGATACGGCGTTAACGTCTCAAAACTACCGAACTTTGCCTTAGCATCTTCGTCGCTGACGGCCGCAGGTATCACAATATCCTCACCCACTTGCCAGTTAGCTGGGGTCGCTACACCGTGTGCTGCAGACGTTTGAAGCGCGTCAAGTGCTCTGAGAACCTCTGCAAAGTTACGACCCACTGTCATCGGATAGGTCATGGTGAGCTTGAGTTGCTTATCGGGTCCGATAATAAAAACTGAGCGCACGGTGGCACTGTGAGCCGGCGTTCGACCATCGGGCAGGTATGCTTCAGCAGGTAACATATCAAACGCTTTCGATACAGCAAGATTGTCATCAGCGATGATTGGAAACTCAGGCTTTGCACCACCCACCTTTTCAATATCCTTTTTCCAATTTCGATGATCCTCTGCGCTATCTACTGAAATACCAATTACTTTGGTACTGCGTTTGTCCCACTCACCCTTGAGTTGCGCAACCGCGCCAAACTCAGTGGTACATACGGGCGTGAAGTCCTTCGGATGTGAAAACAGTATCGTCCAGCTCTCACCCACGAAGTCATGCAGTGAGGTCTTACCCTCATCAGTTTCCACGTCTAAATTAGGTATTGTGTCGTTGATCCTTAAACTCATATTTTTCTCCTGTCATGTCGCACTGGAATTACAAAATACACACTTATCATGCCGCTACGTTAACTTCGTCATTCTCTCGCATTTCAAATTTAAAATCATCTATTACCCCACCTAAATCATGAAACGTTGCCGGAATCGTTGATTTCCCCAGATTTCCGGCTGATTCCAACCGATTCACCTCAAATCTCTATATATTGGGGCTGTTCGCTGGACAAACACCCGTAAAGTCTGTAAGTCGGCAGCAAGGAGCTTCACATGATGGGATCGTCAATATTATTATTACGCTGCTTGCTGCTTACGTGTTTGGCCGGCTTCATAAGCCCCCACGCGAACGCCCAATTCAATACGTCACTTACAGATTCCATCTATCACCAACCTTGGATATTGCACAATAAAATCCTCGATCAGTTACCCGAGTCTCAACTCAGGATGCTGCGTGAAAACACAGATGCCGAACTGGGACGGACCTTAATTTATTTGGATACAGATGCTAAATATTTTAAAAATCAGGTCCTTGAAGCAATAAACCAATTATTTGGCTTCCCACAATTCTCAGAAATGGCGGGAGAAGTATCTAAGAACTGGAGTGAAACACTCTTGAGAGTAGATCGAAACCTCAGTGTGATTTACGAGCAGCTGGGGATCCAAGACGATCCATCCGTACTTGAAGCGCACGCAACCACTCAAATCCTCATCGAGGCCTTAGCCAAACAACAGCCTTTCGAAAAAGATGTTTTAAATTCGCTTGGCAGAGGTGTGAGAGAGTTGGCAGTCAGCATGGCCAACCGTTGGTGGCTTGGTTCAGAAGGACTGACAACGCTCGTTACAAAAATTAAAGGCCCAGATCTTTCGAAGGATTAAGTAGCGCTTCAGAAAGCGCTCTGCACTGAGCTTATAATGCTTTCCTTAGCTTTGTTTAAAGATGGTTCCCCTTGAAAAGAAAACTGCATAAATCCAATCTAGAACCCAATTTCACTGCGATCGAGCAAGTCGAACAGATCATCAAACAACGGGGCTACGCGAACATCGATCCGAGTGCCCTCATGGGACTATTTAATACTGCGCCAAAAGAACTGCAAGAGCTGTCTGACTCATGGCACCATCTGACAACAGATGAGTACTTAAAAGACGGGGGCAAGTACAGAAAGCGCCGACACGCAAGTCTAGAGATCAGCACTTCTGACTTACACGTAGTCCCACAACGGGCCCACTGGCAACCCACGACCTACAACGCGCTTCATGGCGGCATGCACCGATGGTTCGACCCAATTACTACAGATGTTTTGTCCTCACAGTTCTTCAAAGAGTTACTCATGTGGTTGGCCAAGTTAGCTTCCCGCATAGATGGCGAAAAGCTCTGGTATAGCGAAGCACATCAATTTCGTATTGACACGACCAACGGCATTGGTCGACCGACCCCAGAGGGCGCGCATCGAGACGGCGTCGACTGGGTTGCCCTATGCCTTATTGAGAGAAAGAACGTGACCGGCGGCGAAACTCATGTATTCGAAGTCGATACACCCAATGGACAACGATTCACCATGTCTCAACCATGGAGCCTCCTCATACTCGACGACAGGCGAGTCATCCATGAGACGACTCCAATTCAGCCCGACGGTGTAAATGGGTGGAGAGACACACTTGTGATCACACTGAGGGCTGACGGCTTTCTCGAAGAGACCTCTGCAGAAGAAAAACTATAGCTTTAAATCTATTTTTCGGCCAACAATCATCGTATCCATAGCGGCGCTCACACCACGGTATGGTTAGATGGAAATTATTTACCTACTCCAATCGTAGTATCCTCTTGGCATAACCTCTTTTAATAGCACTCCGCAACCCTTATTACTTCATGCTAAATATTTCCTGGGTTTGTCAGCACACGTGGAAGCGAGCAGCCCACAATACGATGTGGTGTCTTGCTGGTTGCTCTATCGGTGACTTTGCAACGATTGCCTATGCGCAGTGGACGGCCTTAGCGTGGCCTGTGTGGCAAATCATGGTGCTTGCCATTATAAATGGGCTTCTAACCTCAATAGCGCTGGAAACATTAATTCTCACAAGACAAATGCCGCTATCAGTTGCAGTCAAAACCGCAATCGGTATGTCCCTGATCTCGATGATCGCAATGGAAGCGACTATG
>DFDI01000086.1:0-155 GCA_002367635.1 Betaproteobacteria bacterium UBA3031
TCGAGACCCTCCTGGCCTGCCATTAAGATGGCGTTGTATTAAAACAGTTTCCTTTTTTGGACGGTAAGCGCAAATGGTAATGGATAAGTTAAAACTTAGTTTCTCAGCGCTAATATTCATGGCTGGTATTGTTGGGTCATACATGTTGAGTGATT
>DFDI01000086.1:379-3552 GCA_002367635.1 Betaproteobacteria bacterium UBA3031
ACATACATGTTGAGTGATCTACCAATGGTCGTTCGGGTGCTTTGTGTGCTCGTTGGATTTGCAGTCGCCTTTGGTTTACTCTCCTTAACGGAGAAGGGTCGGGACTTGATTCAGTTCGGCCGCGAAGCGATTTTAGAAACAAAAAAAGTCGTATGGCCGTCTAGAAAGGAAACCGCTCAGACAACAGGCATCGTGGTAGTGTTCGTCTTGGTGATGGCACTCGTGCTTTGGGGTATAGACGGTGTGCTCGGATCGCTGATTAGAATGATTCTCGGTGTAGAGGGCTAATGAATATGAAATGGTACGTAGTGCATGCTTATTCAGGTTATGAAAAAAGCGTAAAGAAGAGTTTATTAGAGCGCATCGAGAGAGCGGGGATGCAGGAGCACTTCGGTGAAATTTTGGTCCCAGTAGAAGAGGTGGTCGAGATAAAGGGTGGGCAAAAATCGATCAGCGAGCGCAAATTCTTCCCTGGTTATGTCTTGGTCGAGATGAACATGACTGATGAAACCTGGCATTTGGTCAAGAGCAACACTAAAGTGACGGGTTTTGTTGGTGGTTCTGGCAATAAACCTGCCCCCATCACACAAAAAGAGGTTGATGGGATTCTGGGTCAAATTCAAGAGGGTGTTGAAAAGCCAAAGCCTAAAACTTTATTTGAGCTTGGCGAAGGCGTGAGGGTTAAGGATGGCCCATTCGCAGACTTTCATGGGAATGTTGAGGAAGTAAACTACGACAAAAACAAAATTCGCGTCTCGGTGTCCATATTCGGACGTTCAACGCCGGTTGAGTTGGATTTTGCTCAGGTAGAAAAAGCGTAATTCAGAGGTTAATATAAAAAAACACAGTTGTGTTTTCAGTTACAATAGCGGCCTATATTTTTTGGGGAGCGTTCTGATTGAGCGCGTTTGGACCCGCACTTACTAAAGAAGGAGTGTTGCAGTGGCAAAGAAGGTAATCGGTTTTATTAAGTTACAAATTCCTGCTGGCAAAGCCAATCCAAGTCCTCCGGTCGGCCCTGCGCTGGGCCAGAGGGGTTTGAATATTATGGAGTTCTGTAAGGCGTTTAATGCAAGGACGCAAAGCTACGAACCAGGGCTACCCTTGCCTGTCGTTATTACGGCATTTGCTGATAAGAGTTTTACATTCATCATCAAGACTCCGCCGGCTTCGGTGCTTATTAGAAAGGCGCTCAAGCTGGATAAGGGTAGTCCACGACCTCACACCGATAAAGTTGGAAAGCTGACGAGAGCTCAAGTTGAGGAAATTGCAAAGGCAAAAATGGAAGATCTCAATGCGGGTGACATCAATGCGGCGATGAAGATTATTGCAGGCAGTGCTCGCAGCATGGGTGTTGAGGTTGAGGAGAGCTAAAGATGACAAAACTATCTAAAAGAATTAGTAAAATTAAAGAGACGGTTGATCCGAGTAAGTTCTATGCCTTGTCTGATGCGTTGGCGCTTGCTAAGCAAAATGCGACCGCTAAGTTTGATGAGTCGATTGATATAGCGGTCAATCTGGGTATTGATGCAAAAAAATCAGATCAATTAGTTCGCGGTGCTGTTGTGCTCCCAAAGGGTACTGGTAAGACCGTGCGGGTTGCTGTTTTTGCTCAGGGTGATAAGGCCGATGAGGCAAAAGAGGCTGGCGCGGACATCGTTGGGTTTGAGGATTTGGCCGAACAGATTAAGGCTGGATCAATGGATTTTGATGTGGTGATTGCAACTCCAGATGCAATGAGAGTTGTTGGTCAGCTCGGGCAGATTTTAGGTCCAAGAGGTCTGATGCCGAATCCAAAGGTGGGTACGGTCACTCCAAATGTGGGTGAGGCAGTAAAGAATGCCAAGGGTGGTCAAGTTCAATTTAGAACTGATAAGTCGGGCATTATTCACTGCACGATTGGTAGGGCTTCTTTTGCCGAAGACGATTTGGCGGAAAACTTTAAAGCATTGATTGATGCGCTCAATAAAAATAGGCCTAGTGGGGCAAAGGGTGTTTATTTAAGACGTGTTGCTGTGTCAAGTACGATGGGCCCCGGCGTGAGACTTGATCAGTCGGCGTGGACTGTTAAATAGTAAGAACTTTGGTGCCAGCTAAACGATGAATATCGAGGAGCTGGCCTGTCAAAGACCGTAGGTGTTCGAGAGAATCTAAATGTTGGGCTTCGGCTCTTCAGCCTACGCAGATAGTGATACCTAAAGACAAGTTGTTAGTGTTCATTGTGATTTTGTGAATTTTGCTGCTTGGGCCTAAGGTCGCTATTGAAGCGGGTGGTGAGGCAGTTGTGCCTTACTTTTTGTCAACAATAGGAGAAAAACTTGAGTCTCAATAGGAAACAAAAAGAGGCCGTCATCGGAGAAGTATCCGAAAAGCTTTTGGATGCTCAGTCCGTCGTACTCGCCGAGTATAGAGGTTTGACGGTGGGAGAGATGACGCAGCTCAGGGTTAATGCCCGTAATAGTGGTGTTTATCTGCGAGTTCTCAAGAATACTTTGGCCAAGTTGGCAGTGAAGGGCACCCCATTTGAGGGGTTGTCTGGGGATATGGTGGGTCCTTTAGCTTATGGGATTTCCAGTGACCCTATCGCTGCTGCGAAGGTGCTGAGTGACTTTTCGAAGACTAATGATAAGTTTCTGATTAAGGTCGGTGCGATGCCGAATCAGGTGATGTCCGCAGCGGATGTCTCTGTTTTAGCGATGATGCCAAGTCGAGATGAATTACTTTCGAAGTTGCTGGGTACTATGCAGGCGCCAATCGCCAAGTTCGTTCAAACCCTCAATGAGGTGCCAACGAAATTTGTGCGTGGTGTTGCTGCAGTCAGAGATTTGAAAGAACAAGAAGCAGCGTAAACAACGTTGATCAATATTTGAACACTTAAAACTGATTTCAGGAGAAATAAAAATGACTAAGACAGAAATCTTAGACGCAATTGCGAGTATGTCTGTGTTGGATCTCTCTCAGCTAATTACAGAGATGGAAGAAAAGTTTGGCGTTTCAGCTGCTGCAGCTGTTGCTGCCGCGCCGGCTGCTGCTGGTGGTGGGGATGCTGGCGCTGCTGTCGAGCAGGATGAGTTTGAAGTGGTACTCGTCTCAGCGGGTGAGAAGAAAGTGAACGCGATCAAGGTTGTTCGCGCCATTACCGGTCTTGGCTTGAAAGAAGCTAAAGATTTAGT
>DFDI01000086.1:3706-15836 GCA_002367635.1 Betaproteobacteria bacterium UBA3031
GCGGCAGCAGAAGAAGAGCAGACTGAATTTGACGTGATTATTACAGCTCATGGCGACAACAAAGTTTCAGTCATTAAGGCGGTTAGAGCGATCACATCGCTCGGTCTTAAGGAAGCCAAAGACCTCGTTGATGGCGCCCCAAAGGCTGTTAAAGAAGGCGTATCAAAAGCGGAAGCTGATGATTGCAAGAAGCAGCTTGAAGAAGCTGGTGCCTCGGTTGAGATTAAATAACGCGTTTTTTGAAGTATTGCCCAAACGGTTTACCTCCTTATCGGGGGTAAACCGATTTGTGGTTTTGAGAGGGTAAATAAAAGCTTTTTTGTTTTTATTTACGTTTTTGTAGTATCTCCACGGTTTGGTCGGACTGGTCTTTCCAGTCGTCCGCCAGAGGTTGGTAGAGGCCAACCGCCAGGCCATTTTAATTGACGTTAACGCTCAGTAGCGTATCGCTGAGTTCTATTTACGGAGACTTTATGGCCTATTCTTTCACCGAGAAAAAACGCATTCGGAAGAGTTTTGCGAAGCGTCAAGGTGTTGCTCCCGTCCCATATTTATTGGCGACACAGTTGGAGTCATTTGCTGAATTTCTGCAAGCGTCAACAGCGCCCCACGAGCGTCGACAGCAGGGCTTACAGAGTGCGTTTGAGTCGATATTCCCAATTGAGAGCCATTCAGGTAATGCGCGTTTGGAGTATGTGTCTTACCAACTAGGGGTGCCCGCTTTTGATGTAAAGGAATGTCAGCAGCGTGGTCTTACTTATGCGGCGCCACTTCGTGCCCGAGTTCGTTTGACCTTACTCGACAAGGATTCGCCAAAGCAGGTCATCAAAGAGGCAAAAGAGCAGGTCGTGTATATGGGCGAGATTCCATTAATGACGACGACAGGGTCCTTTGTGATTAATGGTACGGAGCGTGTAATTGTGTCCCAATTGCATCGCTCTCCAGGTGTATTTTTTGAACATGATCGTGGTAAAACACATTCATCAGGTAAGTTGTTGTTTTCTGCCCGAGTCATCCCTTACCGAGGGTCTTGGCTTGACTTTGAGTTTGATCCAAAGGACCACCTCTTCTTCCGTATTGATCGTCGCCGAAAATTGCCGGTGACAATTCTGCTCAAATCGATTGGTATGAGCGTTGAAGACATCCTCGGGTTTTTCTATGCGTTTGATAAATTCGAATTTGGAAAAAAAGGCCTTGAGTTTCATATTAAGCCTGACCGGCTCAGAGGTGAAACAGCTCGTTTTGACATCAAAACGAAGCAAGGCAAGTTGCTCATTGAAAAAGGGAAACGGATTACAGCGAAACACGTTCGTGATTTACGTGAGGCGGGCATCGAAACAGCCACTGTTGAGCACGAGTTTCTTGTTGGGAGAATCCTTGCTAGAAACATAATAGATTTAGATACCGGCGAAATCATTGCGTCGGCGAATGAGGAGCTTACCGAAGAATTAATCGCGAAGTTGGTTGATGGGAATATTGTTGAGATTGAGACCCTGTATGTGAATGACCTCGACCAGGGGGCTTATATCTCGCAAACACTGCGGGCTGATGACACCCCAGATCAGTTATCGGCCAAGGTTGGCATCTATCGAATGATGCGGCCTGGAGAGCCTCCAACAGAAGATTCCGTAAATGCCCTGTTTGGTGCGCTTTTCTACACACCAGAGCGATATGACTTGTCTGCAGTTGGTCGAATGAAATTTAACCGACGCGCCTACCCTGAGGTCGTTGATGAAAAAACTTCCGATTGGCTCAAGAGCTTCTATGAGGAAGCTCAAAAAAATGATGTTCCGAGTGAGGGAACGCTTACTAATGCGGATATCCTTGCAGTTGTTGCGATTCTGGTTGAGTTACGTAATGGTCGTGGTGAGATAGACGATATTGATCACCTTGGTAATCGTCGCGTTCGCTCAGTTGGTGAATTGGCTGAAAATCAATTTCGCTCGGGTCTTGTTCGGGTAGAGCGCGCTGTCAGGGAGAGGCTTTCTCAAGCAGAATCTGAGAATTTGATGCCTCATGATTTAATTAATGCAAAGCCGGTTTCTGCTGCAGTAAGAGAGTTCTTTGGATCCTCGCAACTGTCGCAGTTTATGGATCAAACCAATCCATTGTCAGAAATTACGCACAAACGTCGTATCTCAGCACTTGGACCTGGTGGATTAACCCGAGAGCGCGCAGGTTTTGAGGTCCGAGATGTACACCCTACCCACTATGGGCGAGTGTGTCCGATCGAGACGCCTGAGGGGCCGAACATTGGTTTGATTAACTCGCTAGCACTCTACGCCAGAACGAATGAGTACGGGTTTTTAGAAACACCTTATGTTCGAGTGAATAATTCCAAAGTCACGGATGAGATTGAGTATCTGACAGCGATTGATGAGGGGCAATATGTTATCGCTCAGGCGAACGCATCCTATGACAAGGAAGGCCGATTAACGGACGAGCTTGTTTCATGCAGACACCGTGGGGAATTTACGTTGGTTTCTCCCGATCGAGTGGAGATGATGGATGTAGCGCCGTCACAGATTGTTTCAGTTGCTGCGTCTCTGATCCCATTCTTAGAGCATGATGATGCCAACCGGGCGCTGATGGGATCGAACATGCAGCGTCAGGCAGTACCTACGCTTCGCGCTGAAAAGGCACTCGTAGGAACCGGCATTGAGCGAACCGTTGCTGTTGATTCAGGAACGGCTGTTCAAGCGGAACGAGGTGGATTGGTTGATTATGTTGATGCTTCTAGGATTGTTATTCGAGTCAATGATGATGAAACTCGAGCTGGAGACGTGGGTGTTGATATTTACAACTTAGTTAAATACACGCGCTCGAACCAAAATACGAATATCAATCAAAAGCCGATCGTTAAGCCAGGGGACATTGTCGCGCGTGGCGATGTGATTGCTGATGGTGCTTCGACCGATTTGGGTGAGTTGGCATTGGGTCAAAATCTCTTGGTCGCATTTATGCCGTGGAATGGGTTTAACTTTGAAGATTCGATTCTTATCTCAGAGCGAATTGTTGCTGAGGATCGTTTTACTTCGATTCACATAGAAGAGCTGTCAATTGTTGCTAGAGACACGAAATTAGGGACTGAAGAAATTACGAGAGACATCTCAAACTTGTCTGAAGCTCAATTGGGGCGATTGGACGAGTCGGGTGTTGTGTACATTGGCGCTGAAGTTCGCGCTGGAGATGTGTTGGTTGGGAAAGTTACACCAAAAGGTGAAACTCAATTGACTCCAGAAGAGAAGCTACTGCGTGCCATTTTTGGTGAGAAAGCTTCAGACGTAAAGGATACATCCCTTCGAGTTTCATCCGGTATGGCGGGAACGGTGATTGACGTCCAGGTCTTCACCCGTGAGGGCGTTGAGCGAGACAGTCGCGCGCAGATGATTGTTGACGACGAATTGCGGCGATTCCGTAAGGATTTGTCAGATCAAATGCGGATAGTTGAAAACGATGCCTTCGGTCGTATGGAGCGTCTATTGATCGGTAAAGTTGCCAACGGCGGTCCTAATAAGCTAGCGAAAGGTACGAAAATTGCAAAACCTTATCTTGAACAGCTGAATCGACACGACTGGTTTGACATCCGATTGGCCAATGAAGACGCAGCTCATCAGGTGGAGCAGGTTAGGGAGGGTATTGATCAAGCCCGAGCTGATTTTGATGCGCGATTTGATGAAAAGCAGAAGAAATTAACGTCTGGTGATGAGTTGTCACCGGGCGTCCAGAAAATGGTCAAAGTTTATCTCGCGGTCAAGCGGCGCTTACAGCCGGGCGACAAAATGGCGGGGAGGCATGGTAATAAGGGTGTTATTTCTAAAATCGTACCGATTGAAGATATGCCGCACACCGCAGACGGAACACCGATGGATATTGTGCTAAATCCTTTAGGCGTGCCATCTCGAATGAACGTGGGGCAGATTCTCGAGACTCACTTGGGTTGGGCAGCTAAAGGTCTAGGCCACAAAATCGGCGCTATGTTGACGGCGAAGAGCAAAATCGAAGAGATACGAAATTTTCTTGCTAAGGTTTATAACACCAGTGGCAAGATCGAGGATCTCGACCTGCTTACAGATCAGGAAATTATGGAGCTCGCGACCCAGTTGAAGAGCGGTGTTCCTTTTGCAACACCAGTATTTGACGGTGCTGACGAGGCCGAAATTAGAGAAATGCTAGAGCTTGCAGGATTGCCACAAAGTGGACAAATTGCTCTGATTGATGGCCGAACGGGTGATCAGTTCGACCAAGAGGTGACTGTTGGGTACATGCACGTACTCAAACTACACCACTTGGTTGATGACAAGATGCACGCACGGTCGACAGGGCCATATTCTCTGGTGACGCAGCAACCACTCGGCGGAAAGGCTCAATTTGGTGGTCAGCGATTTGGAGAGATGGAAGTGTGGGCGCTTGAGGCGTACGGTGCATCCTATACCCTGCAAGAAATGCTTACCGTTAAGTCTGATGACGTAAATGGTCGAACGAAAGTGTATGAGAACATTGTTAAAGGGGAACATAAAATCGATGCCGGGATGCCGGAGTCATTCAATGTTCTGGTTAAAGAAATTCGATCGCTTGTGATTGATATCGATCTGGATCGTCATTAAGTGGCGCTGAACGAGTACCTATACTTCGACAAAGAATTTAAAAGGGGCAAACAATGAAAGCGTTGTTGGATCTATTTAAGCAGGTAAATCATGAAGAGGACTTCGATGCTATTAAAATCAGCCTCGCATCTCCGGAAAAAATTCGATCTTGGTCTTATGGAGAGGTCAAGAAGCCTGAGACTATAAATTATCGGACGTTTAAACCTGAGAGGGACGGATTGTTTTGCGCAAAGATTTTCGGCCCGGTAAAAGACTACGAGTGTCTTTGTGGTAAGTACAAGCGTTTAAAGCACCGAGGTGTTATTTGCGAGAAGTGTGGTGTTGAAGTCACTCTGTCGAAGGTGCGCCGAGAGCGAATGGCTCACATTGAGCTTGCGTCACCAGTAGCGCATATTTGGTTTCTTAAGTCTCTGCCATCACGTTTGGGTATCGTATTGGATATTCCGCTAAGAGATATTGAGCGGGTGCTTTATTTTGAAGCCTATATCATCACGCATCCAGGAATGACACCTCTGAATAAAGGGGATTTATTATCTGAGGATAATTATTTAGAAAAATTTGAAGAGTTTGGGGATGAGTTCACTGCCGTGATGGGTGCTGAGGGGATTCGTGAGCTACTTAAAAGTATTGATATTACTGGCGAGATTGAAAGGCTTCGGCAGGACCTCAGTGAGACCGAATCTGATACTAAAATTAAAAAGATTGCTAAACGACTTAAAGTTCTAGAGGCATTCAATAGATCTGGAATCAAACCAGAGTGGATGGTGATGGAGGTGCTGCCCGTATTGCCACCAGACTTGAGACCTTTGGTGCCCTTAGATGGCGGACGCTTTGCGACGTCGGACCTTAACGATTTGTATCGAAGAGTCATTAATCGAAATAACAGATTGAAGAGGCTCCTGGAGCTTAAGGCGCCAGAGATCATCTGCCGGAATGAGAAGCGAATGCTTCAAGAGTCGGTTGACTCATTGCTTGATAATGGACGTCGTGGTAAGGCGATGACCGGAGCTAATAAGCGCCCATTGAAGTCATTAGCTGACATGATTAAAGGTAAGGGAGGCCGATTCAGGCAAAACTTGCTCGGTAAGCGGGTTGATTACTCAGGGCGATCAGTGATTGTTGTTGGGCCGCAATTGAAGTTACATCAGTGCGGTTTGCCTAAGAAAATGGCACTCGAATTATTTAAGCCGTTTATTTTCCATAAGCTAGAGGTTTTAGGGTTCGCAACGACGATTAAATCTGCTAAGCGATTGGTGGAGCAGGAAGTTCCTGAGGTGTGGGATATCCTCGAAGATGTTATTAGAGAGCATCCAGTTCTCTTGAATAGAGCGCCTACGCTACACCGTTTGGGCATTCAGGCATTTGAGCCTGTCCTTATTGAGGGAAAGGCAATACAGTTGCACCCGTTGGTGTGCGCTGCGTTTAACGCTGACTTTGATGGCGACCAAATGGCGGTTCATGTGCCTCTATCCATTGAGGCTCAGATGGAATGTAGAACTTTGATGATGGCATCGAACAACGTGCTGTCACCGGCTAATGGAGAGCCGATTATTGTTCCCTCTCAAGATATCGTATTGGGTCTTTATTACATGACTCGAGAGAAAATTGGTGCGAAGGGTGAAGGCATGATCTTCGCGAACGTCACAGAGGCGAAGCGTGCGTACCAGAACGGTGATATTGATCTCCAAGCGTCGTGTGAAGTCCGCATCGCTGAGGGAAAAATTGAAGAAGGTGGTGCCGGCAGACGAGTTAGTCGGCATAAGACGACCGTTGGACGGTCATTCTTGTCAGAAATTTTGCCTCAAGGTCTGTCTTTTGAGTTGGTCAATAAGACGCTTAAAAAGAAAGATATTTCTCGGCTTATTAACGTGAGCTTCAGAGAGTTTGGTACACGTGAGACAGTGATCTTCGCTGACAAATTGATGTATACGGGCTTCACGTTTGCGACGCGAGCGGGATTGTCGTTCGCGGTCAAAGATATGGTGATTCCGGAAGAAAAAGTCAGAATTCTTGCGGAGGCTGAAGAAGAGGTCAAAGAAATTGAGGGTCAGTACACCTCAGGTCTTGTCACGCAAGGCGAGAGATATAACAAGGTTGTTGATATCTGGGGGCGAGCGGGAGACGTTGTTGCAAAGGCGATGATGGATGGCCTAGGTAAAGAGGCCGTTAAGAAGTGGGATGTTGACTCTAATGCTTGGCTCCCACTCAAAGATGAAAAGGGACAACAAGTCTATCAAGAGTCGTTTAATTCGATATATATGATGGCCGACTCTGGTGCTCGGGGCTCTGCTGCTCAGATCAAGCAGCTAGCCGGTATGCGTGGACTCATGGCGAAACCGGATGGTTCGATTATTGAGACGCCGATTACAGCAAACTTTAGAGAAGGGTTGAATGTATTGCAGTACTTTATTTCGACGCATGGAGCTCGAAAAGGACTTGCAGATACTGCGTTGAAGACCGCTAACTCTGGATATCTAACCAGAAGGCTGGTTGATGTTACGCAGGATTTGGTTGTGGTAGAGAGCGATTGCGGCACGTCTCGCGGATTCGTTCAAAAGGCTTTAATCGAAGGTGGAGAGGTCGTTGAGCCATTGAGTGAAAGAATTCTCGGGAGGGTGATTGCGGATGACTTAGTTGATCCGGAAAATGGCGCGCTACTCGCAACAGCTGGGACGTTGCTTGATGAAAAGCTGGTGAACCAAATTGAGAATAGTGGGGTTGATGAGGTTAAGGTGAGGACCCCCCTAACGTGTGAGACGCGTTTTGGGCTGTGTGCGAGCTGCTACGGGCGTGACTTGGGCCGAGGTCATTTGGTTAGTGCTGGTGAGGCTGTGGGTGTTATTGCAGCCCAATCCATTGGGGAGCCAGGTACTCAGTTGACAATGAGAACATTCCATATTGGGGGTGCGGCGTCGCGAACTGCAGTTGCAAGCCAAATTGATTCAAAATCTAAGGGCGTTGTTAAGTTTTCACCACAAATGCGTTATGTGACCAATGAGCGTGACGAAAAAGTTGTCATTGCGCGTTCTGCTGAGATTGTGATCCTTGATGACGTCGGTAGGGAGCGAGAGCGACATAAAGTCCCCTATGGGGCAATGTTGCATGTTTCCGATGGTTCCATTGAAAAAGCCGGAAAAGTCTTGGCCAATTGGGATCCTCATACACGGCCGATCGTTACGGAATATTCGGGTACGGTTAAATTTGAAAATGTTGAGGAGGGCGTCACTGTCGCGAGGCAGATTGATGATGTGACTGGCCTCTCAACGCTAGTGGTTACTGATCCTAAGAGAAGTTCCTCTAGTCAAGGGAAAGACTCTCGACCAAGTGTTAGGTTGATCGACGAAAGTGGTGAGGAAATTAAGATCGCAGGAACTGACACGCCAGTTAATATTACGGTGCCGGTCAATTCGGTCATTACCGTAAAAAATGGACAACAGGTTGGGGTTGGTGAAATTCTAGCTCGAATCCCGCAGGAAAATTCTAAAACCAGAGATATTACCGGTGGTCTGCCGCGGGTTGCGGAACTCTTTGAGGCTAGAGCTCCGAAGGATGCCGGGATGTTGGCGGCGATCACAGGTGCTATATCGTTCGGAAAAGACACTAAAGGTAAGCAGCGTTTGGTTATAACTGATAGTGATGGTGTATCCCACGAGTTTCTAATCTCGAAAGATAAGCACATGATGGTTCATGAGGGTCAGTTGGTTAATACCGGCGAGCTGATCGTTGACGGCCCACCGGATCCGCATGAGATTCTTAAATTGTTAGGCATTGAGGCGTTAGCGCGGTATATCATCGATGAAGTTCAAGATGTGTATCGTTTGCAGGGCGTGAAGATCAACGATAAGCATATCGAGGTCATTGTCAGGCAGATGCTGCGTCGTGTGAATATCACCAACTCTGGCCACACTGCGTTTATCCAAGGAGAGCAAGTTGAGCGCTCTGAGGTGCTGTCAGCTAACGAGAAGCTTATTGCTGAGGATAAAATGCCAGCAACCTATGACAATGTGTTGCTTGGGATTACCAAGGCATCGTTGTCTACAGACTCGTTCATTTCAGCGGCCTCTTTTCAGGAAACGACCCGAGTGCTTACAGAGGCAGCGATTATGGGCAAAAGAGACGAGCTTCGCGGTCTCAAAGAGAACGTTATTGTGGGTCGATTGATTCCGGCTGGAACAGGCCTCGCGTACCACCGAAATCGCAAGCGACCAGAAGTACTCGACATCTTTGAGGACACGCCAGCTGCCCCAGAGAGAATTTTTGATGAGGTTTTTGAGGGCGAAGGCGAAGCTGCGGCTTGACATAGGCGGCGGGTGGTCTTAGAATCGCCCGTCTTTTTCCCAGTCGTAAAATCGCTGGGGTAACGGTTACAATACGAGTTGGGACGGATATCGTGTCCGTCCCAACTTTGTTTTTATGTAGACCATAATTTTTTAGGACCCGATATTTAAGATGCCAACTACAAATCAATTGGTTCGCAAAGGCAGATCAGTGCCGATTGTGAAAAGTAAAGTTCCTGCCCTTGGGGGCGCACCCGCGAAGCGCGGAGTGTGTACTCGTGTGTATACGACGACACCTAAAAAACCAAATTCAGCCCTAAGAAAAGTTGCCAAAGTGCGCCTGACGACGGGCTTTGAGGTGATTAGTTATATTGGGGGTGAGGGCCATAATTTGCAGGAACACTCGGTTGTCCTAATTAGGGGTGGGCGAGTTAAAGATTTACCGGGGGTGCGGTACCACGTAGTTCGAGGTAGCTTGGATACGCAGGGAGTTAAGGATCGTAAGCAGTCTCGATCTAAGTATGGGACTAAGAGAGCTAAGGGTTAAATATCTCTTAACGGGCTGTTAATAGAATTCAAAGAGGTTTAAATGCCAAGACGCAGAGAAGTACCGAAACGCCAGATATTGCCAGATCCTAAATTTCACAATCAAGAGGTTGCGAAATTTATGAATGTAATTATGCAGGCTGGAAAAAAATCCGTGGCTGAGCGAATCGTATATGGGGCGCTTGATCACATCGCGAAAAAGGCTAACGCAGATCCGTTGGAAGTCTTCAATACTGCTTTGTCGAACGTGCGCCCTCTTGTTGAGGTTAAGTCCCGACGAGTCGGCGGGGCTAATTACCAAGTTCCTGTCGAAGTTCGCCCTTCCCGTCGCAGTGCTTTAGCAATGCGCTGGTTGAAGGAAGCAGCAAGGTCTAGAAGTGAGAAGTCCATGGCTGAAAGGTTGGGTAGTGAGCTCAAGGACGCTTCAGAAGGTCGCGGAGGCGCTGTGAAGAAAAAGGAAGAAGTGCACCGTATGGCAGAAGCAAATAAAGCCTTCTCTCATTTCCGTTTTTAATCTTAAGTTATTTAGAAAGTACGCATGGCCCGAACTACCCCTCTTGAGCGCTACCGAAATATCGGGATTAGTGCGCATATCGACGCTGGTAAAACGACGACAACCGAGCGTATCCTGTTTTACACGGGCGTATCTCATAAAATCGGTGAAGTGCACGATGGCGCAGCAGTTATGGACTGGATGGCTCAAGAGCGTGAGCGGGGCATCACCATCACTTCCGCAGCTACAACGTGTTTCTGGAAGGGTATGGACGGCACTTTGCCGGAGTACCGGATCAACATCATTGATACGCCTGGACACGTAGACTTTACGATTGAGGTGGAGCGATCAATGCGAGTGCTCGATGGCGCTTGTATGGTTTACTGCGCTGTGGGTGGGGTTCAGCCTCAGTCCGAAACGGTGTGGCGACAAGCTAATAAGTATCGAGTGCCGCGTATGGCGTTCGTGAATAAGATGGACCGTCAAGGGGCTGATTTTTTTAAAGTATTTGAGCAAATGCGAGCAAGGTTGAAGGCTAACCCAATCGCCCTTCAGATTCCTATTGGCGCAGAAGAAGGTTTTGAGGGGGTCGTGGACCTTGTCAAAATGAAAGCTATTTATTGGGATGACGCTGATGGTGGTACCAAATTCGAACTGAGAGATATTCCCGCTGAGCTTCGAGCTGAGGCTGATGAGTGGCGAGAAAAATTGATGGAGGCTGCGGCCGAGTCATCTGAGGAGTTGATGAATAAGTATCTCGAGGAAGGCAGTCTTTCTGAGAAAGAGATACAAGAGGGTATTCGTGCGCGCACCCTCGCGGTTGAGATTGTACCGATGATGTGTGGCACGGCGTTTAAAAACAAAGGTGTTCAGGCGATGTTAGATGGGGTAATTGACTATCTGCCGTCGCCACTTGATGTGCCACCTATGAAGTGCGAGACAGAGGCGGGAGAGCCAGCGCAGCGAAAGGCAGATGATGCGGAGCCTTTTTCAGCATTAGCATTTAAGATTATGACTGACCCTTATGTGGGTCAGTTGATCTTTTTCCGAGTGTATTCGGGCACATTGAAGGCGGGTGATTCAGTCTACAACTCTGTGAAGGGCAAAAAAGAGCGTATTGGGCGAATACTCCAAATGCATGCGAATAATCGTGAGGAGCTTAAAGAGGTTCGCGCTGGAGATATCGCCGCAGCAGTTGGGTTGAAAGATGTGACCACGGGTGACACTCTGTGCAATCAAGATAAGCCAGTGATTCTAGAGCGAATGGTATTTCCTGAGCCGGTTATATCTCAGGCCGTAGAGCCAAAAACTAAAGTTGATCAGGAAAAAATGGGTATTGCTTTGAGTCGACTGGCGCAAGAGGATCCCTCTTTCAGAGTCAAAACCGACGAGGAGTCTGGGCAAACAATTATCTCAGGTATGGGCGAGCTTCATCTCGAGATTCTCGTAGACCGGATGAGCCGAGAGTTTGGTGTGGAAGCGAATATTGGGAAGCCACAGGTTGCCTATCGAGAGGCGATTAAAAAGTCTGTCGAGATTGAGGGTAAGTTTGTTAAGCAAAGTGGTGGTAAGGGGCAGTACGGCCATGTATGGTTGAAAATGGAGCCTTCCGAACAAGGTGTAGGCTTTGAATTTCATGATGCGACTAAGGGCGGATCGGTTCCTAAAGATTATATTCCTGCTGTGCAGAAGGGATTGCGAGAGGCTATGACCTCCGGAGTTGTAGCAGGTTACCCGGTGGTAGATATGAAAATTACTTTATTTGACGGTTCGTATCATGAGGTCGATTCGTCAGAAAATGCTTTCAAAATGGCGGCTATCCTTGCTTTTAAAGACGGGATGAGGAAGGCGTCTGCGGTTCTGCTGGAGCCTATTATGGCTGTAGAGGTCGAAACTCCAGAAGAAAAGATGGGCGATGTTATGGGCGACTTGTCCGGACGTCGAGGTACGATCCAGGGTATGGAAGATATGGTTGGTGGTGGTAAGGCAATTCGGTCAGAGGTTCCACTTTCGGAAATGTTTGGGTACTCCACTACGCTTCGATCGTTGACGCAAGGGCGTGCGACCTATTCCATGGAATTTAAGCATTATGCAGACGCACCTAAAAGTATTGCCGAAGCAGTGGTAAATGATAAATAGCAGGTATTGGTTTTTAACTAATTGATTAAAGGTTAAGAGGACATCATGGCAAAGGGAAAGTTTGAGCG
>DFDI01000049.1 GCA_002367635.1 Betaproteobacteria bacterium UBA3031
GTGATATTAAGTACAGCAATGTCGTCGAACTTGATTTATCAACAGTTGAGCCGTCTTTGGCAGGCCCTAAGCGTCCACAAGACCGAATTCGATTGGGTGATGTTTCCTCAAAATTTGAGCAATTGTTCTCAGCACCCGTGTCTGCGGGTGGTTTCGATAAAAATACGACCGAGCTCGATCAGCGATATCTCACACAAAGTAATATAGACATTGGCTCTGGTGACGTTTTAATTGCTGCGATCACGTCTTGTACGAATACATCAAATCCAGGGGTATTGGTTGCCGCCGGAATCTTGGCGAAAAAGGCTGTAGAGAAAGGCCTGACCGTCAAAAAACACATTAAGACATCCTTAGCGCCAGGATCACGCGTTGTCACTGAATATCTTACCAAAGCTGGACTACTCCCCTACTTAGAGCAGCTTGGGTTCTATCTTGCCGGTTACGGATGTACAACGTGCATCGGTAACGCTGGGCCACTGGCAGAGCCAATTGACAACGCGATTTTGAGCAACGATTTAGTTTGTTCTGCAGTACTCTCAGGTAACCGTAATTTTGAAGCCAGAATTCATCCGAACATTCGCGCCAATTTTCTAGCGAGCCCACCTCTAGTTGTTGCTTATGCGATTGCTGGAACCATGAAAAAGGACCTGATGAAGGAACCCCTTGGCATTGGAAAAACAGGCAAGCCTATCTATCTTGGAGACATTTGGCCCAACCAACGAGAGATCACAAGCGCCCTAAAACATGCGACCGATGCCAAGACATTCAAGAGACTCTACAAGGACTTGGCAAACGCTACTCCTCTATGGAAAAAAGTTCCAAGCGCGAGCGGTGAGGTATACAACTGGCCTAAGTCGACCTACATTGCCGAGCCTCCGTTCTTTGATAGCTTCAGCATGAATCCCGTAGCCATTTCAGACATCGTAGGTGCGCGAGCACTCGGTATATTTGGTGACTCGGTGACAACCGATCATATTTCACCAGCAGGATCTATAAAAGAAAGCTCACCAGCTGGTAAATATTTACTGCAAAATAACGTAGCCAAAACCGACTTCAATAGCTATGGTGCTCGCCGTGGTAATCATGAAGTGATGATGCGTGGAACATTCGCCAATGTGCGAATCAAAAATTTAATGTTACCGCTGAATAAGGACGGCTCACGTATCGAAGGTGGTTACGCAGTATTACAACCCTCAGGAAAACAGATGGCCATCTATGATGCCGCCATGAATTATCAAAAATCCAAGATTCCAACTGTCGTGTTTGCTGGTGAAGAATATGGAACTGGTTCATCACGTGATTGGGCAGCAAAGGGCACTCAGTTATTGGGTGTGAGAGCCGTTATTGCCAAGAGTTTTGAAAGAATTCATCGCTCTAACCTTGTTGGCATGGGTGTGCTTCCGCTGCAGTTTAAAGCGAAGGACTCTGTTGAAACACTGAGAATAACTGGAGAGGAAACCTTCGAGATACTGGGCATGGACAACCTAAAGCCTCAACAGGATATGACCTTGGTAATTACTGAAAAAAATGGCGCTACCAGAAAAGTTACCCTACTTTCGAGAATTGATACCCCGATCGAGGTCGATTATTTCAAGCACGGTGGAATACTCCCATACGTGTTGAGAGAATTACTCAACGCAGCGTGATGACACTATGACTCGATTGGGTCTTAAATCCCCCGCAACCAGCCCCAAGGAGCCAACGCACGCTACGGCGATGCCTGAACCCATCGCTATGATTCGCGTGTCAAAACTCATGTCGGAGCGTGGTATGTGCTCCAGAAGAGAGGCTGACGAATACATTGCCAAAGGCTGGGTTATGGTGAACGGCAGTCGCGTCGAAGAGCTCGGCACAAGAGCGCCTCATAATGCGAAAATCACACTCACAGAGAAAGGACTCGGCGTCAGCAAAGTCACGATATTGATAAACAAACCCATTGGTTATGTATCTGGTCAAGCCGAAGACGAATATAAACCTGCTATTACATTAGTTAAACCCGACAATCAGTTTTCTGAAGACAAATCAAAAAAAGTATTTATTAGACAACATTTAAAAGGGCTAGCTCCGGCGGGACGTCTTGATATTGACACAACGGGATTACTTGTCTTGACACAAGACGGGAGAATTGCCAAAAAATTAATTGGTCAAGACACTGAAATTGAAAAAGAATATCTCGTCCGCGTCAGTGGAACTCTGACAGAAAGTGGTATGGAATTACTCCATCATGGACTTGAATTAGACGGAAAAGCATTGAAGCCCGCCAAAGTATCGTGGGTTAATGAGGATCAACTTAGATTCGTCTTGCGAGAAGGAAAGAAACGACAGATACGCAGAATGTGTGAATTTGTCGGTCTAAGCGTTACGGGTCTGAAGCGGGTTCGCATAGGCCGCGTCACGCTATCCAAACTACCCATTGGGCAGTGGCGCTACCTTGATGACAAAGAGCTCTTTTAAACCCTATGCGGGTGGTTTTCGATACGAATATATGGATTGACTGGTTTTATTTTGACGACATCAATATCACGCCGCTCAAAGTACTGAAAAAACAAAACCGTATCGAAATAATTATCGACGATGCATGCTTAAGTGAAGCCGTCACGGTGCTCAGATTTAGTCGATTCTTAGGCCGGAACGCTAACAAATCTGTTATTGAGCATGATATCAAAGCGTTATGTACTTTTGTCGATACGCGATCATTAGCGGATCCACAATACTGGTGTAAAGATCCGGACGATATAAAGTTTCTGCTTTTGGCTGGCCATCATTCAGCTGACCAGCTCATCACAAAAGACCTTCATCTACTCAAACGAAAAAACAGACGAGCCCTTGGAGCCCACAAAATAAATTTTGCTATCGCCAATCCAAGCACGTTTCAGAAAACCGTTCAATTCGAAACCTAAAGAATTGGATGTGTATACTGCCTTTAAACTAAAAATCGTATCAAACTCACTGAATACTCAAACATCCTATGACAATCAAAGCATTGACGTTTGACACCGGAGGCACGATCCTAGACTGGCACACTGGATTCAAAACAGCCTTTAA
>DFDI01000060.1 GCA_002367635.1 Betaproteobacteria bacterium UBA3031
GAACCGATACAAGCGGCACCTACTCCGTTACATTCAGTGATCGAGCCGCAGCTGACCTGGTCAATATTCAAAACCCAAGCACCTTCGCCTTCTCAACCAAAGATTTAGGTGCAACGAATGTACTGCTCCCTGATGCGAACGACGTAGTCACCATACTGAACAATGCGAGTGTCGATGTCAGCGCAAACGTCACGATACAAGCCTCATCACACGCGAACACTCCCACCACCAGTGGATTTACCGCCACCCAAGTGGGCACCGTCTCCGTATCAGGAACGCTCGCAAACGCAAGCTCCAGTGCCACAGTCACGAATGCAGCAGAACTCGGACAACCCACAGTAGGAACGACTGTCGTTAATCCTTAGTGCGGCCCTTTGCTGTTTATCTTACTGGAGGGGTAAACGCTAACAAAAAATCATCCCAGCAATATCAAGCCCCAAACAACCACGACGAGGCAGATCGTCAGAAAAACCGAAGCTGACCCCACGTCCTTTGCTCGACCAGAGAGCACATGATATTCAGGACCCACACGATCAATTGCGGACTCGATAGCGGTGTTGATTAACTCAACAATCAATATTGTGATTGCACTACCTACCAGTAAGGCACGTTCAACATTTGAGTCGCCCAGCCAACACCCTATCGGCGCAAGAACAGCAACCAAAAATAATTCATGCCGAAAAGCAGCCTCACCCTTAAATGCAGACTTAAAACCTTTTATAGACCAACTAAAAGCCCTAAAGAAATGAGCCATACCGAGCAGTTTAGGTCTGCCTTGACGTGTTTTTTGTGGGTTCATATCACTCAATTAACCTCCATCAGGCATCACGCCAAACCATTTCAAATCTTTTTTGAATTCATAAACATCTGAGTCCACCTCAAAAATACCTAACAACGTATGAAACACAACATCATGGGATATCGCCTGATCCTTAGTACGACTAACCTTAGTGATATCGAAGTCATCATTGTTACGTCCGAAGCCCACAATCATGGGCACCAGTGTTTGCGCTTCTGGCGCAATCACGTAAGGCAAGCCATGAAGGTAAATACCCTTCTCCCCTAACGACTCTCCATGATCACTGACATACATGAAGACAGTTTCGTAAGCGTCATCGTATTGACCAAGAAATGAGAGAACCTGATCCAAAAAATAATCGGTATAAAGAATCGTATTGTCATAACTATTAATAATTTCGGCCGAAGTGCATTGATCCAACTGGTTCGTTTGACAAGTTGGCTGGAAATGCTGTCTGTCCTTTGGTACACGCTCATGATAGGCAGGGCCATGACTACCCATCTGATGGAGAACAATCAAAATATCCTCATTGGTGTGGCTTTGTATGAACTGATCAAGACCACTCAGCATTCCGACATCTCGACATTCCAGATCACAAACCGGATTCAATTTTGGATCTCGAAAATTCTCATACGTGACTCTATCCGCCACTCCTTTTGAACTTGAATTATTGTCTCGCCACAGCACTGACACACCGGCACGCGTGAGGACATCTAAAGCATTTTCCTTTCCAGATGCCACAGACACGTCAAATTTACTCTTTGTGTCGATCGAAAACATACATGGCACTGAAATCGCCGTACTTGTGCCACAGGAGTGAACCGAACTAAAACTGACAATGTCACGTTTACTCAACAGAGGATTAGTAAAACGTTCATAACCATTTAAGGAGAAATGATCTGATCGAGCCGTTTCTCCGATGACAAGGATCATGAGCTCTCGATGAATATCATCTTCCGGAACTTCAGCGTCATCACCGATAGACATGAAGACACTTTGATGCGCCATTAAGTCTTTCTTAATGAATTGGTAGCTGGCATAAATTGCATCAATTGGACTGGAATACGCTCGAAGTTCGTAATGTTCGCGGAAAAAAGAAACATAAAACGATGAAAAAGTAAAAACCAACAAAGCCAACCCTGATAAGGAACTGACACATAAAAGCAAATGCGCGGTCAAACGCCTAAAAATCCGTTGTTGAAAAACCTTTATCTTGAAAAGAAAAATAGTCGGCAGTATGAAGAGCCCTAATAAGTATCCAAAAAACTTAATCGTGAATAAATCGCTCGCCTCTGCGGCATTGGTCTCAAACGCATTGAGTAACATTTGCCGATCAATCACGATTCCGAACGTATCGGAAAAATATGATGAGACAGCTGTTAGTAAAAAAATGAGGCCTAGAACCCACTTAAACCAACCATGGCATGTGACCGCAGAAACGATAACGACCAGGAGAAGAAATTGAAATAGACCTAATGAAGCTACAGCCAAGAGACTGGAACCCGACTCGGGGTACCAATCAATTAATTTATTAAATAAGGCGAAATTTCCAAAAACCGTAATGTAGAAACTCGACAACACAACGAAACGTGCGCTTGTGAGATTCATAAGCATGACGCATCAAAAAATGAATGGCGTAAGCCTAGCTTAGACTCTCGGATAACTAATATGAATCCGCCTAAAGTAACAATCGCAGTCACGTTAGCCCACAATATCAGGGCGACAATTGACGATCAACTCAGCGACCGAAGCCGTATTTGATAGAGAAATAACGGTATTAACCAACTCAGCAAGGTCGTCCGCTGAAATCATATCCTCTAATGCCACACTCTCAATAGAACTGGTCAAGTCAGTCGCGACATATCCTGGGCATAAAGCTGTGCAACGAACACCGTCAGCCCACCCCCCCTGTCGGGTAGCGTGCGATAGAGCTACGGCAGCAAATTTGGTCATCGAATATCCAACGCCATTACCAAACACCGCCTTCCCCGCTAGCGACGCCACGTTAACCACGCGACCAGAACCGCATTTTCTTAAATGAGGCAGCGCCAGACACGTCATAGATAGAGGCGCTTTGACGTTCACAGACCACATAAGGTCTAGCCCCTTTTCATTGAATTCACCATCATCAACGGATACTGGCTGCATGATTCCTGCGTTATTCACTAATCCATCAATCCGACCATAACGCTCGGCAGTTGTATCTACCCAGGCCTTATGCGTTTCTTTATCTACGGCATCATACTTGCTAATCAACACACGACTGGTGTCCCAGTCTTCAACTGTATTCCTCATGGCCTCAATATCGCGAACACCAAGACTGAGCGAAAAACCAGCTTGATAGAGGTTACGAGCAATCGCTAGACCAATACCTCTGCTTGCTCCAGAGATCATTACCACACGTCCTTCAGGAGATATCATCAGTATTTAACCTTTCTATAAATTGGGTGTTACATCCATGGATTCATGGACTTCAAAATAATGCAATGCACCGCACCTCCATACTCCATCGATCAGGCGCCTCATCGGGAGTAGACGGTTCTTTAAACGCACTGTGAAAACTGAACGTACATGGCGCTTCTGGAAATGAGGCATCAGGTTGATCACCTTTGGTTCTCGCGAGTCCACCTTCACTGTCCCATTGTTTGATGAGCAACGCCTCTGACCGATTCATCTTGGGATAAAACCACCAATTGTGGTTTGGATTGTACTTGGCGAAATAATTCTCACCAATACGGTCCTCATAGTGAACTTCAAACACAACAAGATCATCTGGATTCACACGAGACGCGTCACACAAAGCGAGAGGATTCATCTCAACAGGCTCGGGCACGATACTCCGCCATAAATTTATAATGGCGAATCGCCCCCCATTCGAAATCTGTTCCACCTCACTCGGAGGTATCAAGCTACTGCCCTCTCCGATCAACGACCGGATGGTGTCATTTTTGCCCGGAGGCTTCGATAACTGAAGAAGCCGTTCCGGAGCACTCGTTAACGTGTAATCACCATGAACGGCATGCGCTGGCCCCTGCACCTGTTGCCCGCCCGTAATCATTTTTTTTGATTTTTTTCCAACAGCTGAACGAATATTATGATCAAACGCATACACTGCCCGAGCACCGACCGACTCCTTAACTCGATCAGCACACAATGGATAATAATTATGGAGCACAACATCATTATCAAAAAAATTGATATTTAAACTCTCTATATCATCATCAACTAATTGGAAACCTTGTTTCTCGAGAGTGGCCGAAACCCCATTACGAGCATCATTGACAACAACCTCATGCTGTTCGTAATTCACGCCCACCCACTCAGAATCAGTACCCTCCAAATTACGGCGAGTTAATACCTTTCCATTCCGGTACAACGAACTCTGCGAGTCCGCAGATATGTAGTTAAAGATGCCTTTACTATTCATTTCACTTCAAACCCGCAGTTCGTTATTAAAAAAAATTATTAATTTAGCCTGCATCTGGCAGCGCAAATCCTTCCAGAACCGTCGTATCAATCCACCAAGAGTTTTTCTCGATATCTTGAGTCATCCATCTGACTAAATTCTTGTGATTATCTAAAGGCAACTTAAAATAAGCGTGCATATGCATCGGAGCCGCAACAGCCACATCTGCAATGGTTGGCTCATCCCCACAAAGATAACGACTGCCAGCAAGTCTAGCGTCAAGAATGCCAGCTAATTTATGAAAGTTAGGTTCTTCCGCATCAAGAATCGACTGATCAGTTTCACCGCCTAACAACGGTTTCACGCAATTCTCAACCACATACTTGTAACAAGACGGGAACCATGCGCTGCTCTCCCACAGTAACCAACGGTTAACATCAGCTCGGGTTTTCAATTCCGTTGGGTAAGCAGAAGCATTACCTAGTTTATCCGCCGCATACTGCAATATCGCATTAGACTCCCAAAGCGTAAAATCGCCATCACGAAGCGCTGGGACTGAGGCATTCGGATTGATCGCGACATACTCGGGACTTTGCTGTTTCCCCTGAAAATAATCAATTTTTGTGACTGTGTAATCGACCCCAATCAGCTTAAACCCGGCTAAGGCTTTGCGACTGTTGATGGTGATTGGATCCAGTAATAGTTCCATCGGTACTCCTCCTTGAATTTATTATTATCTTTTACCTTTATTAGGCTTATCTAATTCGTTGCGCCACCAAAAACCCAGGCGAACTAAAGAATACCATCGATTAATCAGGCAGTGTGGATCGAACTGAGTGGCAAGCGACGCGCTCATGCACAACGCAGACTAGGGATCTCGAGGGGAGGAAGTGGACTGAAAGTGCACTGGTAGGCGCGATTGGATTCGAACCAACGACCCCCACAATGTCAATGTGGTGCTCTAACCAACTGAGCTACGCGCC
>DFDI01000067.1:0-2283 GCA_002367635.1 Betaproteobacteria bacterium UBA3031
AGCGCGAATAAAGCCTTTTTCAAAATCCGTATGAATGACGCCAGCGGCTTGCGGTGCCGTACTTCCTCGGCGGACAGTCCAAGCTCGAACCTCTTTCTTCCCCGCCGTAAAGTATGTTTGCAATCCAAGCAACTCATAAGCCGCTCTAATAACCCTATTCAGACCAGGCTCATCCATACCAATATCAGCCAAGAACATTGTTTTCTCATCGTCGTCTAGGTCAATCAATTGCGCCTCTAGTTGAGCGGATATTGCGACTGCAGTAGCACCTTCCTTCTCAGACATCGCTATTACCGCATCTAACAGTGGATTCTGTGCGAACCCCTTCTCACTCACATTGGCAACATACATAACCGGCTTCATCGTGAGCAGAAAAAAGGGTTTTAGCTCATCCCTCTCTTCCTTAGAAAGATCTACAGCACGCGCTGGGATTCCTTGATTCAGCGCAGCATCAACTTTTTCCAGCACATCTACGATTCGCTTCGCTTCCTTATCATTCCCGGACCGGGCCTGTTTCGTATAACGAAATAGCTGTTTTTCGATAGATGCTAAATCTGCGAGCGCAAGCTCAGTATTAATAACTTCAATATCAGAGAGTGGATCAACCTTACCACCGACGTGCACAACGTTGTCATCCGCAAAGCACCGAACGACATGCGCGATCGCATCAGTCTCTCGAATATTTGCAAGAAATTGATTACCCAGACCCTCTCCTTGAGACGCCCCCTTAACCAGTCCCGCAATATCAACAAACTCGACAAGTGCTGGTACTGTTTTTTCAGGCACAACCATGGAAGATAGTTTGTCTAGCCTAGGGTCAGGAACCTCGACGACACCAACATTAGGCTCAATTGTACAAAATGGATAGTTCTCAGCCGAGATTGCCGCTTTGGTCAACGCATTAAATAGGGTCGACTTCCCCACATTTGGAAGCCCTACGATTCCACACTTCATATTCTTATTCCCTCAATAAACACTCGTTCGGTTAGGACTTTGCGTTAGATGAATGCAAAACCAACATAGCCTGGCTCATCGAGCTCGCCATAATGTCTTGTTTCACTTTCAGCGATCGTTGTATCGCCTCATCAATTAAAACTACCTCGCTTTGTTGAGGCGCATGAAGCACATAATCAGACACCAATCGTTTATCCCCAGGATGTCCGACTCCGATTCTTAATCTCCAAAAATCAAGACCCACATGACGACCAATGTCCCGAATCCCATTGTGTCCGCCATGCCCTCCTGATTGTTTGAGCTTAACGACCCCAGGCTCTAAATCAAGATCATCGTGGATCACCAAAATATCACTCGCTTCAATCTCATAGAAACTGCACATCGACTGCACCGCCCGGCCACTCTCATTCATGAAGGTCTGAGGCTTTAACACCCAAGCATCATCTCCATCCATATTGATTCGTGACACATCTCCGAAAAATTTTGACTGCCGCTCAAATACAATCGCTAACTCAGAAGCCAACTCATTACACCACCAAAAACCGACGTTGTGCCGAGTCGCTTCGTACTTCCCACCTGGATTCCCCAATCCCACGAGTAGTTTCATACTCAAATTTTACCCGTCATCCCAATTATAAAAAAAGCCGAGCATCCAATGGTGCTCGGCTATTTAAGCACGGCCGATAAAAATTAAGCCTCGCTCGACGCGCCTTTATCTTCATCTGCCGATTCTGTTGAATTAGCATTCTTGTCCTCAGAAGCGTCAACATCTGATGCTTCTTCGTCCGCACTCCCGCCACGGGCTTTTTGTATCGCAACCAATCCGAGATCCTCTCCGCCTCGTCCAAGGTGAGCTGATTCAACGCCTGACGGAAGATTCAACTGAGACAAACTAATCGACTCGCCAATCTCAAGCGCGCCACAGTCAACCTCAATAAACTCAGGCAAGTCCCCTGGCAGACAGATCACTTCGACATCAGACTCTATGTGATTCACAACGCCCCCGCCCAACTTAACGCTGGGCGCATTCTCTTCATTAATGAAGTGAAGCGGCACACGCATGGTGATCTTCTCTTTAGCTGAGACCCGCTGAAAGTCAACGTGCAACACCTCCATTTTCCAAGGATGCATTTGATAATCCCGAAGCAATACTTTTTGCGACTTTCCACCTAACGACATATCTAAAATCGAAGCGTGAAATGCTTCTTTTTTCAATTGCATTAAGGTTTCCTTGTGGTCGAGCTCGATCATATCGGCTCCCTCTTGAGCACCATAGACCACAGCTGGGACCTTGCCCGCTCTGCGGAGACGGCGGCTCGCACCCGTTCC
>DFDI01000067.1:2356-2657 GCA_002367635.1 Betaproteobacteria bacterium UBA3031
GGCGGCTCGCACCCGTTCCCTGCACAGACCGAACTTCAGCATTTATTTTCATGTTGATATCTGACATATTACTTCTCCAATCTAAATGGGAGCCTCATCGCGACCAATTCGACCCCCGTACCAAAATGCTAGTTTAACCCAGCAAAAAATATCGTTCTTCAATCAATGAATAACGACGAAACAGAATCCTCATTACTAATACGACGTATTGTTTCCGCGAAAAGATTAGCAATTGATAATTGACGAATCTTGTCACACCCTCGAGCCTCATCTGTAAGCGGTATGGTATCGGTAACAACCA
>DFDI01000025.1:0-410 GCA_002367635.1 Betaproteobacteria bacterium UBA3031
TGACCAGCGTGCCGTTGGCGGTTTGTCAGTATCGATTCCGGCAACTTCGCATTTAGATTTTATTGTCTCAATTAATGTTGAGCATGATTCCCGCCCTCCGGCTGGTATTGAGAAAACTGATTGGACGTATAAAACGGGCATTGGCTGGAAATTTTAGTACAAATTATTTTCGTTTTATTCTCCCCATTGCCTTCTAAGGCGCAAGAGCCGGTAGCAAATCAGCCTAATAAGGTAAAATTGCTCCTTTGTTCGAGAACTTTAGTGTAGCGGTCTGATTCGGATTTGATTGAGGTATAAATGATTAATGTAACGTTACCAGACGGTTCTGTAAGATCGTTTGAGGAGGCTCTGTCAGTAGGGGCGATTGCGAGATCGATTGCTCCAAGTTTGGGAAAAGCTGCTGTGGCAGG
>DFDI01000025.1:604-984 GCA_002367635.1 Betaproteobacteria bacterium UBA3031
TTGGGAAAAGCTGCTGTGGCAGGGCGCCTCAATGGAGATTTAGTTGATTTAAGTCATGTTGTGTCTGTAGACGCACAACTGGCTATTGTCACGACCACAGATGCTGATGGTGTCGATGTGATTCGGCACTCAACGGCTCATTTGCTAGCTCATGCTGTAAAAGAGTTATATCCGAGTGCGCAAGTGACAATTGGCCCAGTAATTGAGGACGGTTTTTATTACGATTTTTCCTTCGATCGAGCCTTCACGCCAGATGACTTGCTCGCGATTGAGAAAAAAATGAAGCAGCTCTCTAAAAAAGATATGCGTATAGAGCGTTCTGTGCTTGATCGGGATGAGGCAAGTAATCATTTTCAGTCAATCGGAGAGGCATATAAGGC
>DFDI01000025.1:1215-1645 GCA_002367635.1 Betaproteobacteria bacterium UBA3031
TCAATCGGAGAGGCATATAAGGCTGAAATTATTCGAGATCTGCCCGAAGGTGAGGAGATTTCTCTCTATACTCAGGGTGACTTTACTGATTTGTGTCGTGGACCCCATGTGCCCTCTACGAGTAAGCTCAAGGCGTTTAAGCTGCTGAAGGTTGCTGGCGCGTACTGGCGGGGTAATTCGGATAATGCGATGCTCCAGCGAATTTACGGTACCGCCTGGGGGACGCAAGAAGACTTAGATGCTCATCTCTTCAAACTTGAGGAGGCCGAAAAGAGAGACCACAGAAAGCTTGGCCGACAACTGGACTTGTTTCATAGTCAGGAGGAGGCGCCTGGCATGGTGTTTTGGCGCCCTAAGGGGTGGCGGTTATGGCAGCAAGTCGAACAATACATGCGACGTGTCTATGAGGACAATGGCTACCAGGAGGTGA
>DFDI01000025.1:1792-9412 GCA_002367635.1 Betaproteobacteria bacterium UBA3031
CCAGGAGGTGAAGTGTCCTCAAATATTGGATGTATCGCTTTGGAAGAAGTCTGGGCATTGGGATAACTTCCATGACAACATGTTTTTCACGGCCTCAGAGAATCGTGAGTATGCCGTGAAGCCTATGAACTGTCCTGGCCATGTACAAATTTTTAATAGTAGTTTGCACAGTTATCGTGACTTGCCGCTCCGTTATGGTGAGTTTGGTGGTTGTCATCGTAATGAGCCTTCGGGAGCGTTGCACGGCCTTATGCGCGTCAGAGCTTTCACTCAGGATGATGGGCATATTTTTTGTACAGATCAACAAATTGAAAAAGAAGTTGTTGATTTCCATAGACTTGCGCTGAAGACGTATGGCGACTTTGAGTTTAAAGATGTCGCGATTAAATTAGCATTGAGACCTGAGAAGCGATTAGGGGATGACTCGGTTTGGGATCATGCGGAGGCGGCTCTTCGATCTGCGTTACAAACTTGTGGCGTGAGCTGGGAGGAACTCCCTGGAGAAGGGGCCTTCTACGGACCAAAGATTGAATATCACTTGAAAGATTCAATTGGACGCTCTTGGCAGTGCGGCACGATTCAGGTTGATTTTATGATGCCTCAGAGGTTGGGGGCCGAGTATGTGTCCGAAGAGAATGCTAGAAAAACCCCTGTGATGCTCCATCGAGCGATCGTTGGTTCTATGGAGCGGTTTATCGGGATTCTCATTGAGCACCATGCGGGTGCTATGCCACTTTGGCTATCGCCAATACAGATTGTCGTCATGAATGTGGCCGATCGTCACTCAGAATATGTGCAAGAAGTGGTAAAACAATTGACTTCTAGTGGTTTTAGGGTCGTATCAGACTTGAGAAACGAAAAGATAACCTATAAGATTCGCGAGCACAGTCTCCAGAAGCTCCCCTATCAGCTCATCGTGGGTGATAAGGAAGTGGAAGCTAGCCAAGTTGCTGTTCGTTGCCGAGGTGGTGAGGACTTAGGGGCAATGCCATTGGAAACCCTTTACGAACGTTTGAATTCTGAGCTTAGCGCTAAGCGTTAGCTCTATTTTGTAGTTAAATTAATTTAGGAGGTTTAACCCATAGCTCGAGAAAAAGAAGCCCGAATTAATGAGGAGATTACGGCGCCTCAAATTAGACTGGTAGGTATCGAAGGAGAGCCCATCGGAGTTATGGAAATTAGTCAGGCGCTTGCGAAGGCAGAAGAGGCTGAAATAGATCTCGTTGAGATAGCCCCTACTGCAATCCCGCCTGTGTGTCGTTTGATGGACTATGGAAAGTTCAAATATAACGAGCAAAAAAAGAAGCAGGATGCCAAGGCTAAGCAAAAACAAATACAGGTTAAGGAGATAAAGTTTAGACCTGGAACGGATGATGGTGATTATCAAATCAAACTTCGGAATCTAATTCGGTTCTTAACTGAGGGCGACAAGACCAAGGTGACATTACGGTTTAGAGGCCGTGAAATGGCACACCAGAATCTTGGGGCGAAACTCTTGCAGAGAGTTAGAGATGACCTAGCGGATCATGGGCAAGTTGAGCAGTTTCCGAAAATGGAAGGCAGGCAAATGGTCATGGTGGTTGCTCCGCTAAAACCGGAGGAAAAGCAAAAGCGTCAGAAAATGAAGGCGGAAGCGTTAGAAAGCGAAAAGCTAGAGAAATCGTTATAATTCGTCACCCGAGCTAATTAGCTCGGGTAAGAAGTTTTAAAACAAGGGATTGCAGGTTTAACAAGCACTCGTTAGTAGGGTCGCCTGACTGTCTTAAAAAAAGGGGGCTTAAATGCCAAAAATGAAAACCAAAAGAGGCGCTGCTAAGCGTTTCAAGGTCGGTGGTACCGGCCGGATCAAGAGAACTCAGGCTAATCTGAGGCACATCCTGACGAAGAAGACGACGAAACGGAAGCGCCATCTGCGCGGTACTGTTTCCGTTGCTGCTGGTGATCAAGCAGCTATTCGCGCAATGCTTCCGTACGCATAAAGGAGAGTCGAGATGCCAAGAGTTAAAAGAGGTGTAGTCGCCAAAGCGCGGCACAAAAAAGTATTAGAGCAAGCGAAAGGTTTTCGCGGGCGAAGAAAGAACGTTTATCGAGTAGCGAAACAGGCTGTCATGAAGGCGGGACAGTACGCGTATCGTGATAGACGTACGAAGAAACGAGAGTTTAGAGCGCTTTGGATCATACGTATCAATGCTGCTGCTCGTTTGTGTGGATTAACATATAGCACTTTAATTAATGGGTTGAAGAAGGCCTCAATTGAAGTAGATCGTAAAGTGCTTGCAGATGTCGCGTACCACGATCCAGTTGCGTTTGAAAAGATAGCGGAACAAGCGCGTAGCGGTCTAGCCTCCTAGGTATCGATTGGAGAATAAAGGAGGCCAAGTTGGCCTCCTTTTTTGTTTGTGAAAGTGCCCATGCAAGAATTAGAAAACATAGTTACTGACGCAGAGCATGCTTTTCAAGCAGTCAAGACTCTACCTGAGCTTGATCAGGTAAAGGCTCGGTTTTTGGGTAAGCAAGGAGTGTTGTCGGAACTCAGAAAAGGCTTAGCGAAAGTTTCTGCTGAGGAGCGTCCCATCCTTGGTGCTAAATTTAATACACTCAAGACAGAATTAGAAAGTCTTTTAGAGCGCCGAAAAAATGACATCAAAACTCAAGTGTTACAAGAACGCCTTGATAACGAAAAGATTGATGTCACGCTGCCTGGTCGTAAACAGTCTTTAGGTGGGTTGCACCCAGTCACGCGCACGCTAAACCGTGTGACGGACTTGTTTTCCACAATGGGGTTCAGTGTAGAGAGTGGTCCTGAGATAGAGGATGATTATTACAATTTCACGTCATTGAATCAGCCTGAGGATCATCCCGCTCGTTCGATGCATGATACGTTTTACCTTGAGGGTGAGCAGCACTTATTGAGAACGCATACCTCACCTATTCAGATTCGGTATATGGAGCAGAATGAGCCACCTATTCGTATAGTGGCCCCAGGTAGAGTGTATCGCGTTGACTCCGACGCAACGCATTCACCTATGTTCCACCAAATTGAAGGGTTGTGGATTGATGATAGGGCGACCTTTGCGGACTTAAAAGGTACGGTTCGAGAATTCTTAAGGCGATTTTTTGAGAATGACGATTTAGAAGTGCGCTTTCGACCTTCATATTTCCCATTCACTGAGCCTTCAGCAGAGATTGATATGACATTTAAAGACGGCTGGTTGGAAATAGGCGGTTGTGGGATGGTTCATCCAAAGGTGCTTCGTAACGTGAATATTGACACCGAACGGTTTCAAGGATTTGCCTTTGGTATGGGTTTGGATCGGCTAGCTATGTTGCGCTATGGGGTGACAGACTTACGTCTTTTCTTCGAAAATGATTTGCGATTTTTATCGCAGTTCTCCGATTAAGGTAGAGAGAATCTGTTATGAAATTTTCAGAAAACTGGTTGCGTTCCGCTTGCCCTACAACGCTTACGACTGATGAGCTATCCAATGCATTGACCATGGCAGGTCTAGAAGTGGAGTCGGTTGACCCTGTATCAAAAAACTTAAATGGTGTGGTTGTTGGGCTTATTACAAAAACCAGGCCACACCCTAATGCTGACAAACTAAAGATATGTGACGTCGATGTTGGCGAGGTTGAACAGTTGCAAATTGTCTGTGGCGCACCTAATGCGGCAGAGGGTATGAAAGTGCCAACGGCGTTGGTTAATGCTCAGTTGCCTAATGGGCTAGTAATTAAGCGTGCGAAACTAAGGGGTGAGTTATCTCTAGGGATGCTTTGCTCGGGGCGTGAACTAGAAATCGCCGATGATGATTCTGGTTTGATGTCACTTGCGAATGATTTGACCGTTGGTTCAGATATTCGGGATGTGTTTGACTTAAATGACAATATCTTTACGTTAAAGTTGACCGCGAATAGGGGTGATTGCTTATCCATTATGGGTATCGCGAGAGAGTTGCAAGCGATCAGTGGTGTTGATGCCCAGTATCCAGAAGTAGAGGAGTTAAGTTCGATTAAGCCGAAAGATCTTTCGGTCAATATTGCGGATGAAAAGGCATGCCCTTTATATTTGGGGTTAACCATGCGCGGTGTGAATTCTAGTGTTAAGACACCACCACATATTTTGCGAAAATTAGAGCGATCTGGTATTCGAGGGATCAGTGCGATCGTTGATTTAACAAATTATGTGATGTTGGAACTTGGTCAACCGATGCATGCGTTTGACCGAGATAAACTTAAAGGCAATATTTCGGTAAGGTACGGTCGAGTTGCTGAGACTTTGGATCTGCTCAATGGGCAGCAATTAAAGATTTCTGAAGATATGCTGCTGATCGCGGACGAGTCAGGCCCTGTGGCGCTGGCTGGAATTATGGGTGGAGAGCCTACGGCTGTTGATGAGAAGACGACAAATATTTTTCTTGAGGCTGCGGTGTTTTCCACTCAATCGGTCGCTGGAAAGTGGCGCTCACTTGGTTTTTCAACAGATGCACTGCATCGATTCGAGCGAGGAGTAGACCCGCAAGGGTCCAGACGCGCATTATGGCGGTTAGCAAATCTAATTAGTCAAATTTGCGGTGGTAGTGTTGAAGCTTTGACAGAGGCAGGTTCTAGTTTTGTTGACAGACCAGCGATAGTTTTTCGACCAGAACGTGTGCGCCGGTTGATTGGTATCGACATTGCCGTTTCGCGAATCAAACAAATCTTAGAGCGGTTAGACATGAGTGTGTCCTCTGATGGTGATATTTTTTTAGTCGTGCCGCCCAGCTATCGGTTTGATCTTGAGCTAGAGGAAGACCTTATCGAGGAAGTGGTTCGCATCGAAGGCTTTCATAAACTGCCCAGCACTTTGCCGCTGTCTGAAGCATCGATGATGACTAGTAGTGAGCGCCCAGATTGGAATGAGCGCTTCAAAAGATCTTTGGTTCAGCAAGGTTACCAGGAGGTCATTACTTATAGTTTTGTGGATCAGCCTCTTGAGGATGATTTCAGTGTGGCGCCGGGAGTAATCCGACTTGCTAATCCTATTGCTGAACAATATTCAGTGATGCGTACGAACCTTTTGGGGAGTCTCGCGTTAGTGTCGCAAAGAAATATAAGTCATCGTATCGAGCGGGTGCGCATTTTTGAAAGTAGTTTGTGTTTTGAACGGAGTCAGTCTGGTGAGATCATTCAGCATAGAATGATAGCGGGTATGGTCTCCGGCTCATCGCTTCCTGAACAGTGGGGTGAGACCAGCCGAAATACAGATTTTTTTGATCTCAAGGGCGAGCTAGAAAATATATTAAAAACCAGTCAATTGACCTTCGGGATTACTCTTCACAAGAGTTTTCACCCAGGGAAGGTGGTATCGATTGTGGTCAACGGAGCAGAGATAGGGGTTCTGGGTGAATTGCACCCCGAATTGAGTCAGAAATATGATCTTGATGCGAATACGGTGGCATTCGAATTGAATATTGATGCTTTGCCGGAATCGAATTTGCCAAACTATATGGCTTTTTCAAGATTTCCAGCAGTTCGGCGTGACGTTGCGTTTGAGGTTGCGCTTGATATGGAGGTCGGACCAATCATTGCTTCTATAGCCGCTGGAAATATTCGGCACCTCTGCGACGTGACCCTCTTCGATATTTACTCGGGTAAAGGGGTGGCCGATCAGAAGAAAAGTTTAGCTTTGGCTATTACGTTCCAGGGCGCTGAAAAAACCCTTACAGATGAAGAAGTTGAGGAATCAGTGGCACAAGTGTTACAGTTAGTAGAAACGCGTTTCAACGCAACACAGAGAATATAAGGATAAATGAGATGACGCTGACCAAAGCTGAATTGTCAGATCTTATTTTTGAAAAATTAGGACTGAATAAGACGGAAGCTAAAGATTTTGTAGAGGTTTTTTTTGAGGAAATTCGTATATGTTTAGAGAAGGGTGAGGATGTGAAACTCTCTGGATTCGGTAATTTCCACTTGAGAGATAAAAGCCAGAGACCAGGTAGAAATCCAAAAACTGGAGAGGCAATTCCGATTTTGGCGCGACGTGTCGTTACGTTTCATCCAAGCCAAAAATTTAAACAGCGTGTGGAAGAGAGTCGTCGCACGCATCCAGACGAGGGTTAGAAGTTTTAGGGTGAACGTTGGTTTATTCGATACCAGATAAGCGTTATTTCACTATCGGAGAGGTTAGTAAGCTCTGCGGTGTTAAATCGCACGTTCTGCGCTACTGGGAACAAGAGTTTCCGGAACTGCAATCCATTGATCGCCGATCGAGACGTCGTTACTACCAAAAAAAAGAAGTACTTCTCGTTTTGAGAATCAAGGAGCTGCTTAGAGAAGATGGTTTTACAATCAACGGGGCTCGTTTAAAGTTAAACGATTCTGTCACGAAAATAAAGAATCAAGACGCCGTGCTCTATTCGTCTTTAGAGACGGCAGAGTTGGAAGAGATTCTCTCGATACTTCGAGGAAGTTAAAGGTCCGTCTGATATAATTTTGTCTCTAGAGTATTAATCGTCGGGGCGTAGCGCAGCCTGGTAGCGTACCTGCATGGGGTGCAGGGGGTCGTGAGTTCGAATCTCACCGTCCCGACCATTGATTTCAAGCACATTAGACCTTGGTTGGAAAACAGCTACGTATGATTAAAAAACACAAAAAACATCCTCCTCTTATATGAAAATACTTGTCAGTAATGATGATGGCTTCTTCGCCCCGGGATTGAAGGCCCTCGTTCAATCAATGATGGAAATTGGAGATGTTGTCGTTGTCGCGCCCAATAAAGACTATAGCGGAGCAAGTAACTCATTAACCCTCGATAGGCCGTTAGTAGTGAATCAGCACGAAAGCAATATCTATTCAGTGAATGGTACTCCGGTGGATTGTGTTCATTTAGCTATTACGGGTCTATTGGATGTCGTCCCTGATATTGTTGTTTCCGGAATCAATAATGGTGCCAATATGGGCGAAGATACGATTTATAGTGGAACGGTTGCTGCAGCGATGGAAGGCTTTATGTTGGGCGTACCCTCCATTGCGGTATCGCTTACCAGTAAAAATGGTGAGAATTTTTTGACCGCAGCGAAAGTAGCTCAAGACATAGTGATGGGTTTTCAAGATATTGCGACGCAACCCCCATTCTTGTTAAATGTAAATGTCCCTGATATTGAGTTTGGCAGTATCGCTGGAACACAAATCACACGGTTGGGTCGTCGACACAAAGCAGAAGGTGTCGTTGAAACTAAGAATCCACGTGGGCAAACTGTGTATTGGATCGGTGCTGCGGGAGCGGTGAAAGATAAAAGCAGTGGTACGGATTTTGATGCGGTTGAGCGTGGCTGTGTTTCGGTTACACCGCTCCAAGTGGACTTAACCGATGCGACTGTCGGTGTTCGATTCGATTTTCTCAGTCGTTAGTATTACCAATAGGTAGGTTTTTTAAAAATCGTGAGCTTTTCTGGAGAGAATAAGGTCGGGATAGGGATGACTTCTGATCGGACGAGACGACGAATGGTCGATCGGTTACGACAAGAAGGTATCTCTGACGAGGCTGTTCTTCAGGCGCTGAGCGTGGTTCCTAGGCACCTATTTGTAGAAGAAGCTTTAGCAAGTCGGGCTTATGATGATGTGTCTTTGCCTATTGGA
>DFDI01000025.1:9640-15406 GCA_002367635.1 Betaproteobacteria bacterium UBA3031
TCTTGATATCCGTATATTGTGTCTTTGCCTATTGGATTTGGACAAACTATTTCGAGACCACTGACTGTGGCCCGTTCTTGTGAGCTTGCACGAGCTGGTTCACCACTAAAGCGTGTACTTGAAATAGGCACAGGTTGTGGATACCAGGCTGCCGTTTTGTCGCGAATAGCAAAAGAAGTGTATTCGATCGAACGGATTGGTACGCTGCTCAGTGGCGCTAGGATTCGACTTCGGTCGTTGAAATATCACAATGTTCGCGTGAAGCATGGAGATGGTTCGGAGGCTTTAGATTCTTTGTTTCCGTTAGACGCGATCGTTATCGCTGCAGGATCCTCAGCCCTTCCGGAGCACTTGATTAAACTCTTAGTCCCGCAAGGGCGGCTTATTATTCCGCTGGGCAGTACAAAACAATATCTGACCGAGGTGATTAAACTCGAATCGGGATATGAGGTTAAAAAGCATGAAGAAGTCAGTTTTGTTCCATTCCTCAGTGGGGTTGTTGTAAAGTAAAGCGCATGCGAGAGCTGTCGAATTTGAGATTACTTTTTTTACTAATAAGTCTAGCTATTATTGTGGCGCTGCATGGCTGTGGAACCACGAAGAGCTCTGCGCCCATACGTGACTATTCTCCAGCGCCGGATGTATCTTCAGGAGCGACTAAGCCAGACAACAAAAGGAAAGTTAAGCACAGCGATACGAAGGAGGTTAAGCGTCCTTTGGCTTCGGATGAGCAGAGTGCAGGTTATCGAGTCAAGCAAGGAGATACGCTCTACAGCATATCTATTCAATTTGGGGTGGATTATAAAGAGCTTGCAAGGTTTAACGGTGTTGATGACACGAATGTAATTCATGTTGGGCAATTGCTAAAGATTCCTAAGGTGTCTGCTCAAAGTCAGGTAGAAGCCATACCTGCTGATAGGGTAGAGAAGCCGGTTGCTGAATCAATAGGACCACCCAGCAGTTGGAGATGGCCGACGAGTGGCTCCCTCGACTATCGTTTTATGGAGCGAGTCAGTGAGCGTGGAAAGGGCATTGGAATTCGCGTCTCAAAGGAAACCCCAGTTTATGCAGCGGCGCCCGGTAAGGTTGTCTACAGTGGCAGTGGACTCCGTGGGTATGGCAAATTATTGATCATCAAACATGACGAAGATTTCCTAAGTGTCTACGCACACAATAGCCAACTTTTGTCGAGTGAGGGTCAGTTTATTGCTCAAGGGCAGCAAGTCGCGATTGTCGGAGGGGAGGGGTACAGTGATACGCTTCACTTCGAGGTTAGATTGAAAGGTAAGCCCATAGATCCACTTCGATACCTTCCTAAGCGATAAGTTTACGCGTCTCTTTTAGGCGGGATATGATCTTGGGAAGCAACCCTTAAACGATAATGGTGTGATTCGTAAGTTCCTTACCTTTGACATCGAAGGTCATCTCAGAGAGTTCAATTTTTAAAGCATCCGAACTGATCAACAGTAAAGATGTGGCGCGTGTTCCGTAGTCATTTGAGGTAATGAACATGGGAGATAGGGTGCGCTCCCACTCTGGGTCAACACCCGTATCGGGAAGTGCCTCATCGTGTGGTTGAGTTGTATTTGACATCAAGGTTACGACCTCTTCGAAGGGGATCACCTCATTATTCTTGATTAAAGTTGCGAATGATTTTTTCCCGCTCGTCACCTTCGGCCAATTGGTATCGAGTAGGTGATTACTCAGGCCATAAACTCCCGGTTTTTCAATGGATTGCGTCTGCGGCATCCCCTCTGCCTGCCTATTAGTCACGTAGTAAATTGATGATGAATCTCCGACGAGTAGATTAAATCCATTATAGGACTCGGTCATTTCTCCGATTGACGAAGCGAAGGCTTGAGGTGATTGATCGCTGGTTAAAAAGTTTTTTGTTAAATTCCCTCGAGATTCTTTGCGATTCGATGTGGTTTTTTGTTCTCTAAAATTTGTAACTATGGCCCAACGTCCGGATTCGGTGACGCCCATCCATGTGCCTGATTGTTCTAAATCTCGACCTGCAATGATGTTTGGGTAATCTTTCCAGCGATGTATTGGGGCAGCGGGGCGGTTATGGTATTCATCCCGGTTCGATGCAACGATTAGGGGGTATCTGGGGTGCATGCCCAACGCGAATAAGACAAGGCACATTCGCTAAAGAACCTTTAATTCTTCAATTCGACCTGAATTCTGTGTGGTGAAGTGCTGTTCGTGAACGTGTTCCGATTGGACAACTGCAAGCCCCTCGTATCCATCAACTTTGTCGGCAGAGGGGGCGCTGTCACATACAAGACCGGATGTCGCTCCACTTGAGTTCAAAATAGCCGTCCCAGCGCGGAGGAGTATGTTTGATTTAAATTGGCATAGTTTTCGTTTTACGGAACCAAGATATTTGGTGCGGGCGACAATCTCTTGCCCTGGATAACAACCTTTTGTGAAACTCACGCCATCTCCCTTGTCCAGGTTGATCATCTGAGGCAGGAATTGCTCTTTTGTCTCATCAGTGATATGTACGATTCCATTACGGATGGTCTCAAGTCGCCACAGGTCGTCTCCACATATTGTGTGTGTGACAGTTAACGCATCCCACAGTGGTTCTAAAGAGTCAAATGGACATAATAAAATGGCCTGCATAGAATTTAAAGGCATGATGTGACTTCCTGCCATTGGATTTATCTCAGGAAGGACCTGCATTCCCTCTGTAGTAATAAACCCAATCGTCGCATCTTCTTCATCAGTAGCAAGTTTTACTTTTGCTCTAAGGATAAAGCGAGATAGTCTTAATATGAACTCGCTTGCTAAATTATAAGGAAGCAGCAATTTGAAATTGGCCCCATCCCGAAAGACATATGGTGTTGCAATTAAACGTCCCTTAGGGTTGCAGTAGCCTGATCGGGTAAGTTTTTTATCGGCTAGATTCTTAATGTCACTCGTTAGTTGGGAGTCTAAAAAGGCTGTTGCGTCATCCCCGCTGACATGTACAACAGAGATATCCACTAACGGCGTGATCATTGATTTTCCGACTGAGGGGTCTTTCGCTACAGCACCACGCTCTTCAATTCGATCGTTTTTTCGGCCCAGAAGATCCGACCATTTTGATTTCATATAATCCGATTTTTGCAGCATCATTAAGTTTTAGGTTGGCAAGTAGTGTTTAGGGCCGTTATTCCCAACTCTGGATAATCAGTACTGAAGTGCAGGCCGCGACTCTCTTTGCGTTGGAGTGCGCAGCGCACAATCAGTTCCGACACGGCCACGAGATTTCGTAGTTCTAAAAGATCACGGGTCACTTTGAAATTTGAGTAATAATCTCTGATTTCTTCTTGAAGTAATTGCAGCCGGCGGCTCGCACGTTCGAGTCGTTTCGTTGTTCTTACGATACCGACGTAGTTCCACATAAAACGCCTGAGCTCATCCCAATTGTGGGCAATGATAACTTCTTCATCTGAATTGGTGACGCGACTTTCGTCCCATTCCTTAACCGTTTCTAATGCCATTTGTTCTTGAGCGAGTATGTGTTTTGTTGCTTGCTCTGAAAAAACCAAACACTCAAGCAGTGAATTACTTGCAAGGCGATTTGCGCCATGAAGTCCGGTATGTGCAGTCTCGCCGATCGCATAAAGTCCGTTAATGTCTGTAAGTCCCTCAATAGATGTATTGATTCCGCCACATGTGTAGTGAGCGGCTGGGACGACGGGAATGGGTTCTTTAGAAGCGTCTATCCCAAGCTCTAAGCACCGATTATAAATGTTTGGGAAATGCTCTTGAATGAAGGCTGCCCCTTTGTGTGAAATATCCAAGTAAACACAATCGACGCCATGTTTTTTCATCTCCGCGTCTATACTCCTTGCGACAATGTCACGCGGTGCTAACTCTGCGCGAGCATCGTGGTCGGGCATAAAACGATGACCATTGGGTAGCAATAATAAACCACCTTCTCCTCGAACGGCTTCGGTGATCAAGAAGGATTTTGCCTCAGGGTGATACAGACAGGTTGGGTGAAATTGTATGAACTCCATATTGGATACACTGCATCCAGCGCGCCATCCAATGGCAATGCCATCCCCAGTGGATGTGTCTGGATTGGTCGTATACAGATACGTTTTTCCTGCTCCACCTGTGGCCAGAATGACCGTGGGAGCTTGGATGGCAATCACCAGATCTTTATCTGAATCTAAAACGTAGATGCCGCAGCACTGCATTTTATTGGAGGTGGGGTCTTTTTCAGTGATTAGATCGATGCCTACGTGATTCTCTAAAATGGTGATATTGGGGTGAGCACGAACCCGTTCTTCGAGAGTCGTTTGGACCGCACGTCCAGTCGCATCATCTGCGTGAATAATCCTTCTAAAACTATGCCCTCCCTCCATGGTTAGGTGAAGCCCCGAGGACGTATTTTTATCTTTAGTGAAATTGACCCCTTGATGGATGAGCCATTCAATCCCTTGCGCGCCCCCCTCAACCACCAAACGAGTGACATCGGAGTCGCTTAGGTAGGCTCCAGCAATCATGGTGTCTTCAATGTGTGATTCATGCGTATCAAACGCGTCGACAACTGCCGCAATGCCACCCTGGGCCCAGTTGCTCGCGCCGTCGGGCATATTTTTTTTAGTTACGACAGCGACTCTCCGATGTGGGGCGAGCTTCAGTGCGCTGGCTAAACCAGCTAATCCACTGCCTAAAATGACTATGTCAAAACTGATCACTAGTGTAAGTTCTTTACTTGGATGGATTTTTGGCTAGAGTAACGCAATTCCCAACGTCAGAGCAGCTTATTTTGACATGATTTAAATATGTTAAATATTGAGGATATTTGGGGAACTCATCCCTTTATTTGATGCTCATACACTTACGTATAAAAATACTAGGGGTAACATCATGGACTTATCGCTTAATACCTATTTAAATGTTGCAGCTAATACCAGTAAGAAACAACAATCTGGTAAGCTCGTCGTTATGTCGGAGAGAGAGAAAGACAGCAACCTTGTAGCGCGGGTCCAACGTGGGGATAAAGTCGCGTTTGAGCTGTTATTTACGAAGTATCAACGTAGAGTAAGTCGTTTGGTTTCCCGATTTATTCGTTCTGAAGCAGAAGTTGAGGATGTTGTTCAGGATTCCTTCATTAAGGCTTACAGAGCTTTGGCAACGTTTCGTGGCGACAGTGCGTTCTACACCTGGTTGTACAGAATAGCCGTTAATACTGCTAAAAATTATCTTGTAGCCGCGTCGAAACGACCCATCTCGCTAAGCCAGTTTGAAAAAAATGATGACGATGATTTTGAAGAAGATCGATTCATCAGTAACACTGCAACTCCTGAATCAGAGCTCATTACAAAGCAGATCGCTGAGACTGTGAACAAAACAATTGACGAATTGCCGGCCGATTTACGGGAGGCGATAATGTTGCGTGAAATTGAAGGTATGAGTTATGAGGATATTGCGGAGGCAATGGAATGTCCCATTGGTACGGTGAGATCCCGAATTTTTCGAGCTCGCGAGGCAATTTCACTAAAGATTAAACCCATGTTAGACGTGGGAGAGGGTAAGCGATGGTAGACAAAGAGCATATTTCTGGTTTCATGGATGGCGAGATGGGAGGCGATCAGGAGGCTGCAACATATCAAGCGATCAAAAAGTCTGCCGATTCAAAGGAGGTGTGGCGCGCTTACCATGTAATTGGTGACGTGATTCGTTCTGAGGGGCGTGCGGGGCTGTCACAGAGCCGTTTTCATGAGGCTTTAGCGGCGGAGCCGACATTAGTTGCTCCAC
>DFDI01000025.1:15621-15828 GCA_002367635.1 Betaproteobacteria bacterium UBA3031
GGGGAACATTAGTTGCTCCACTGATCAGTAGGATCAAGAAATCGACTGAGTATTCCTGGATGAAGATTGCTGCTTCGTTTGCGGTCATGGCCGTTGTCGGATGGTTGGGTATTGCAGAGAATAGTCCAGTTGAGGTTCGAATAGCAAAACGAGATTTCGTGTCACAGGAGCAGCAAATTGCTTTAGAAGAAGTGTATGAAGCTGGGA
>DFDI01000083.1:0-4478 GCA_002367635.1 Betaproteobacteria bacterium UBA3031
TCGATTTTGATGAAAACGTTTGGACGATTCCTCCTGCCCATGAAAAGACAGGTAATGAGCACCGTGTTCCTCTTTCCACTGCTGCATTGGCCATTTTAAAGTCTCTTAAACAGTTAGATGGATGTAATCTCGTGTTCCCGAGTTCTACCGGTAAGGTGCTGACTGATGGTGCGATCAGTAAAACCATGCGCCAGATGCGTGAGCGAGGTGAGATTGACTATAAAGGTGTGCCGCATGGTTGCCGGGCCACATTCAGGACATGGGCGGCAGATAAAACATCCTACTCCGATGAAATTAGAAAAGCTGCATCAGGTCATTCCTTTGGAGATGCAGTGAAGATGGCCTACCAACGTGGGGATTTGCTTGAAAAGAGAAGGCGTTTGATGGAGGAGTGGTCCCTGTTCTTAAGTTCTAAACAATAATTTCGAGGTAAATATTATGTTCACGAATTCATTCGACCTGAATCAACCAAAAGCTTTGTTGACACAATGTTTCTTCCGAGGTGTGACGAGGGCAGCATCTGCCGAAATAAAATTTTCTGAGGGCTTTTTACTTCGCGTTCACTCCTGGCTGGTTGATTCTGAGATTTGCTTTTCTAAGCCACGTGGTTTGCTGTCTTTAATTTCTGGTGATGATGAATCAAATGAGCCATCGAGCGGGCCGTATTATCGAGGCTATCTAGATTATGTCAGAACATTACTTTCAAGTGATGCTAGGGCAACAATCCCGATGGGCATTAGGGAGTTCGAGGACGAGCAAATTGAGATGGCCGCAGCAATAGTGCAGCTGACGTGTCGTCCTCATGACACGATTGGACAAAAGTATGTTGAATATTTTTTGAACCAAGCTGAAAGCAGTGATCTGCGTCAGCAACTTAATCAGAGGCAAGAGCACGAAGACCGGTTATTAAAAAATGTTAAGCCGTATCTACTCCGCCATCTTAAGATGGTTTTGGCTCCAAAGAACAGGCACTTAAAAGAGGTATTACGAAAGCTGATCTCCGAGTTTGGATCGGATGATTACAAGACTTTGTGGTTAGCTTTAATTCAAAAACTTGATGACCGAGATCCTGAGGTCTGTGATTTATTCGATGGATTGATATCTGATGAGTCGGGCTTAAGAAATGGCGAGGCCCTTAAATGTCAGCCATACAAATTTGTATATATGGACTCTATTCAGTCAGGTGCTCGAAAAGGTGACGAGAAGTACTTGACCTATGCAAGATTTCGATACTACGTCAGAAAAATCAAAACCGAAAACGATTTAAGTTCGGTTCCTACTTAGATAGCAACCGACAGGTTTATCACTATCTCCATAACGCCACATGACGTGGCTTGTGAAACGGAGGTATTGCATGAAACAACTCAAAATTTATCGAAAAAAAGAGCTCTGCCAACTGCTTGGTATCAGCTCGGCCACGCTATATCGAATGGTAAAAGCCGGATCGTTTCCTGGCTCGATTCGCATATCGGAAAACATGGTCGGTTGGTTGGCCGGCGATGTTGATGAATGGCTGCATTCATTGCCTAAAAACAAGCTGGAGGAGCGTGAAAATGACTGATCCGCGTCTGAATAACGGGGCTAGTGCCCCTAACTTGCATGACCTTAGCAGCTTTAGCAACATTAGCAGCTCCACGGCCCAGCTAGTCTGTGATTTAAATATGGCGCAACGGTTTTTGACGCGCTTGGATGAAGATGCCGATCAGTTCACGTTCCAAACATTTGACGATAATACGACCGGTGGTGGTGAGAGACGCGCAGAGCTCAGTCAGATTAGGCATGGTGCGCTCGAAGATCTATTTAGTTGGCTGGCTAAAATGAATCGAAGTGGGGCTGGAATATTTGTCACCGTTAATGAAACGGATGGGCGAGGCCGGAAGAAGGACAACATTAAAAAGGTTCGCGCCGTGTGGCAGGAGGACGATGGATCTGGTCGAGAGTTACCGCTGGAGCCACACATCGAGATTGAGTCATCCCCACGCAAGTATCACCGTTACGTCCTCACCGATGGTACAGATGATTGGGATGCGTTTGATTCCGTTATGGCCTCGATGGTCACTGACTACGGCTCCGATCCAAATGCAAAGGATCGCTCACGCGTGATGCGTTTACCGGGCTTTTATCACTTAAAGGATCCGAGTCGACCTCACATGGTGAGTATCATCCAAGAGAGCGGCGCGCTACCTCTGCCTTGGCCTGACGTTGTTGAAGCCTTTACATCGAACGCATTGGCCCTGGATGTCACTAAAAACAATCATTCTGGCCTAGATGTCAGGAGCAAGATTGCGGCGATTACGACGACTGACAACTATCATGGCTCACTTCGTGACTTGGCGGCTCACTATGTCGCTAAAGGAAGAACAAAGAAAGAGGCAGAGATGCACCTCGAGAAGCACATGGATTCTGTGCCAATTGAATTGAGGGACGGCAGGTGGGGGCATCGCCGTCAACAGATTAGGTCGCTCGTACAATCAGCTCTGGATAAGGGATTTGGAGAAAACTATGTATGGTCAGAGCCCGTTGAATTTGGCAAGGAGGATGGCAACGAAAGTGGAACGTATCCGATAGACGCGCTACCAGAAAAAATGCGGGCTGCTGTAGAACAGGTCGTCTCACATGTTCAAGCCCCAGAAGCGTTAGTAGCGTCCACAGCCATTGCTTCACTCTCGTTAGCGTCGCAGGCGTATATCAATGTTCAGAGGGACAGTACGCTAATCGGGCCGGCTAGTTTGTTCTTGATGGTCATTGCCGACTCAGGCGAGAGGAAATCAACGTGTGAGAAGCACTTTCTGTCTCCTATTAAGGATTTTGAGGAACGGGAGAGGCGAAGGCGACAAGAAGACATTAAAAAATATGCCACCGAGATGTCCGGTTGGGATTCAAAGGTGCAGGGCGTGAAGCATAAGATCACATCCCTCATGAAAAAAGGCGTGAGTACAGCTGATGCCGAAAAGACTTTGTCGACCTTGATGAATGCGCGCCCAGAGGAGCCACTTATTCCTCGACTCCTTTACAGCGATGCGACGCCCGAGGCACTCGCAACTGGATTGGCGAAGGGTTGGCCGTCAGGAGGCGTGATGAGCTCAGAGGGCGGTGTGGTCTTTGGCTCCCACGGCATGTCATCGGACTCAGTTATGCGGACGCTCGCCATGCAGAACGAGCTATGGGACGGTGGAAGTATCCACTACGATAGGAAGACCACCGAGTCGATCACTGTCTCTAACGTGAGATTCTCTATGTTCATTCAGGTGCAGGGCGCCACGTTGACCGAGTTTCTAAATCGTTCCGGCGATCTGTTCCGCGGGATAGGTTCATTTGCTAGATTTTTAGTATCGTATCCAGAGTCAACTCAGGGGACACGCCCTTACACTGAGCCCCCTGAGGATTGGCGTGATGTGGAGGAATTTCAGTATCAAATATCGTTAATCCTCGATGGAGAACTGCCGCTAGATAAGTCTGGACAGATATCCCCACATACGCTCAAATTAGATGGTCAATCTAAGAGGGCGTGGGTGCGATTTTATAACGAGGTAGAGGCAGAATTGGCTGATTCGGGTAAGTACAGAGACATCAGAGATGTCGCGAGTAAGGCCGCTGATAACTGTGCCCGGCTAGCTGCCTTGTTTCAGTTCCTCGAGGACAAAGAGGCCGACTGTATTGACGCGGGATATGTGATGGATGCCGGGCGAATCATTCGTTGGCACCTGTCCGAGTCTCTTCGTTTCCTAGGTGGATCTGATAGGCGTAACTCGCTCCCAGTAATTTTGGACGAGTGGCTGACTGATCGGTGTCTCACAGGTCCCTCTGACAAGGTGTTGATGTCCGAGGTTATGCAGTACGGCCCCAATGTACTTAGGAAGAAGCGGGTGCTCATGGATACGCTTGAGGAGCTCGAGTGCATGGCCCGCGTTAGAGTCATCAGTGAGGGCAAAAAGAGGATTATTGAATTAAATCCAAAGTTGCTCGCTGCTACTGCTAATGTTGCTAAAGATCCTCGGCGTTAGCGATTTTAGCAACTTTAGCAGCCGCAGCGGTGATAGAACAGGAGAAAAACAGATGTCTAAATTCATTCCAGGGCAGTCTGGTAATCCAAATGGGAGGCCTCGCGGTACCGGTGTTGTCGCAAAACTCAGGGAGGCTATCCAAGGGGATATTCCGGACGTTATTCAGTCGGTCGTTGAGGCGGCTAAATCCGGAGACATGACGGCTGCAAAGATCTTGCTTGATCGTGTTGTTCCCTCGCTCAAACCGGTCGATGCGCCGGTTGTCTTGAATCAGGCAGCGGAGCTGTCGAGCTCTGGGCGAGAGGTGCTCCAACTATTGAGCGATGGGCAGCTCGGGATCGATCAGGCCCAGAGGATACTTAGGGCGTTGGGAAGTCAGCGAGATCTTATAGAGTTCGATGATCTCGTGAAACGCTTGGAGGTGCTCGAACGTGACGGCTAAAGCAAGACTATTGAAGCTCGAGAGAAAGAGAA
>DFDI01000083.1:4632-4897 GCA_002367635.1 Betaproteobacteria bacterium UBA3031
ATTGAAGCTCGAGAGAAAGAGAATTCCACCAAGGGATTTAGTCCGGTATCGGTGGGGCGGTGTGAGCCAGAAATCCAATGATGATGATTTGCCTCAGCCTCGGCAACACGATCTCGTTGTCGTTCGGTGGCGAGAATAGCAATGTTCGTTATTTGTGGGCCGATAAGCTTATGTTAGTGGTTTCTTCAATTGACAGAGCCCGACCACAGCGCAGACAACACACAAGGCGGCATAAGCCTTGATAACCTTGCCATGCAGGCACAGG
>DFDI01000083.1:5108-5502 GCA_002367635.1 Betaproteobacteria bacterium UBA3031
TAACCTTGCCATGCAGGCACAGGAAGTTTTAGACGGCACATCGGATGATGTGTTAGCGGAGCTGATAGCCCTCAACGGATCTTCGGCAGGCGCAAGACCAAAAGCGCTAATTGGTGTAAACGACAAACGGGATCATATCATTCATGGTGTACATGATTTGCCCGCAGGCTACACACCATGGATGGTGAAATTCCCGAACAGTCAGGACGGCCTTGATGCCGGTGCAATCGAATATGTGTATGCCTTGATGGCAAAAGAAGCAGGCGTTTCCATGCCTGATGTTCATCTTTTCCCAGCGAAGCGCGGCACAGGGTATTTTGCGATTAAACGTTTTGATCGTGATGGCGACAAACGATACCACATGCACACAGCTTGTGGGTTGTTGCATTCAGAA
>DFDI01000070.1:0-2581 GCA_002367635.1 Betaproteobacteria bacterium UBA3031
GGTGATGTCCTTGGGTCGGCATTGTTGAAAGAATTACACAAAAGATTCTTGACGTTGGAGTCCTTTGGGATAGGTGGGCCACTGATGGTCAGTCAAGGGTTCAGTGCCTGGTACCCTATGAGTGAGCTCTCGGTAATGGGGTATGTTGAAGTGCTCTTTAAGTTACCTCGGTTGCTTAAAATACGTTCAACACTCCTTCAAAAAATTATTGCCTATAAGCCCGATTTAGTCATTGGTGTTGACGCTCCTGATTTTAACCTCTCCCTTGAGCGATCTATTCGGAAGAGCGGTATTCCAGTGATGCATCTCGTCAGCCCCTCAATTTGGGCGTGGCGATATGAGCGGGTTCATAAAATCCGTCAATCTGTTGACCGTATGTTGGTTTTATTTCCCTTTGAACAGGAAATCTATGAGCGAGAGGGTATTCCGGTTTCGTATGTGGGCCACCCACTGGCAGATGAGATTGAGCCTGAGATTGATCGATCGAGGTATCGAGGTGAGTTTGGGTTTTTGCCGGAAGATAAGGTCGTCGCACTTCTTCCCGGAAGCAGAAAGTCCGAATTAAAGCAGCATCTTAATTTGCTTATGGATGCCGCCGAGTTGATTCAAAATACTTTCCCCGATATGCGCTTCGTGGTTCCCTTGTTAGATAAAGAAGCGCATGACTTTGCGCGCTCGATCTTAGGTAGACGGGACTACACATTGAATGGTGCAGTTGAATTTATCGTGGCCAAAACACAGAGCGCATTTAAGTCAGTAGACATTGCAATTGTCGCATCCGGCACGGCCACATTAGAAGGCTTGCTGTGTGAGTGTCCAATGGTTGTGACTTATAAGGTGTCTAAATTGACAGCGTGGCTGATGCGTCGGCGTGCGAGTGCAAAGTTTGTGTCACTTCCCAATATTATTTCGAACGAATCATTAGTTAGCGAATTGATTCAAGAGAATGCGCGGCCAGATTTACTTGCGAATGCAGTGATCTCGATGTTACAGAATCCGGATCAACTCGCTTCATTGCGTGCGCGATTTAGACACATCAAGTCAGTCCTTAGGATGGGGTCATCCAAACGAATTGCTGATGTCATTCAGCGGTTTTTAAACATTGAGTGACAGTCAAATTATTACGGGTGTGGACGAGGCGGGAAGAGGGCCTTTAGCGGGGGAAGTATATGCTGCCGCGGTTATCTTGAGTCCGGATCGACCCATTTTAGGATTAAAAGACTCTAAGAAATTATCTTCTAAACGCAGATCTGAATTGTCCATTGAAATTAAACAAGAGGCATTGGCGTGGTCAATTTCATTTTCTACGGTAGATGAGATCGATACATTAAATATCCTTAATGCCACAATTTTAGCCATGACCAGAGCGGTTGAAGGCCTGAGCGTGCGTCCTGATCTTGCTCTGATTGATGGCAATAGAGCTCCCATTCTATTTGGGGTGGCGACGCAAACGATTATTAAGGGAGACCAAACGGAGCCCTGTATCTCTGCGGCATCTATTATCGCTAAGGTCGCGCGGGATGAGCGGTTGATGTTGTTAGATCAAATGTATCCTCAATGGGGTTTTCGTGCGCACAAAGGATACGGAACCAAATCTCATATTGAGGCGATTAGAGTTTTTGGAGTGACACCGTTTCATAGAAAAAGTTTTGAGCCTATTAAGTCTATGAATCTATAGGGGGTAGCGTGCGTTAAAATGCCTGTCGTTTGAGGTTGGCTTTTTGCATGATGACCGTGGCCAGCTCTTCTATAGATCTCGAGGTTGTATCTAAAAATGCAACATTATTCTGTTTCATTAACGCTACCGATAAACGAACCTCAGTTTCGCAATTTCTTAGTGAGGCATATTCGCTGTTGGGACGACGTTCATTGCGAATGCGCACCAAACGATCAGGGCGAATAGTAAGTCCAAACAACTTGTCTCGGAATGCGTCAAGGGCGCTTGGGAGTGCTAAGCGCTCAAAGTCTTCTGGAATTAAGGGGAAGTTTGCTGCCTTGATTCCAAATTGCATGCCTAAATAGAGACATGTTGGCGTTTTGCCGCATCGGGAAACACCTACCAAAATAACATCCGCCTCTTCCAGCTCTTTGGTCGATTGCCCGTCATCGGAAGCAAGGGCAAAGTTCACAGCGTCCATTCGTTTCAGGTAACCCGACCCTCGATTGCTGTGGGAGCGGCCGACTGAGTGATTGGATTTAACGTTGAGTTCAGCTTCCATCGGGGCGATGAACGATTGAAAACAGTCGATGTAGAGCGCGTCTGCAGTTTTTATAATAGACGATAACTTTGTATTGACAAGTGTGCTAAATACGAGAGGTCGAATCCCATCAGGCATGCAGGCTTGATTAATTCTATCGACGGCTTCATCAGCTTTTCTAGGTGTGTCTACAAAGGGCAGCGTGACTTCATTGAAAGCGACTTCTTCAAATTGAGTCAATAAGCTGTGACCTAACATTTCGGCGGTAATGCCGGTTCGGTCAGAGATGTAGAAAGCAGATCGTGTCTTTGTTGTCATTTCTCTTGTTGGTGTGCTGCAATATAGTGAGATGTTAGGGTAAAATAATAACCATTAGTCTATCA
>DFDI01000070.1:2770-8777 GCA_002367635.1 Betaproteobacteria bacterium UBA3031
AATAATAACCATTAGTCTATCAACAAATTTTAGGTCAAATGAGCATAACAGATAAAAAAATCACTCCTTACGTTCTCCCGTTTGAATCATTACGTAATACCGATGTTGAGGAAGTAGGTGGTAAAAATGCTTCTTTAGGTGAGATGATCAGTCAGCTAGCAAGTGTGGGGGTTTCTGTCCCTGGAGGTTTTGCGACTACCGCTGCGGCATTTAGAGATTTTCTTGAGGAATCAGGGTTAACGCAGAAGATCAACGATGAGCTATCGACGTTAGATATTGAGGATTTGAGTGCCCTGACGACGGCTGGCGCGAAGATTAGAAAATGGATTGTAGACTCTGCATTGACGCCGAGACTGAAAGATGAGATTGATGCCGCCTATGCCGAGTTAATGGCGACGCAAGGGAGCGGAGCCTCTTTTGCGGTGCGGTCTTCAGCGACTGCTGAAGATTTGCCTGATGCTTCATTCGCGGGTCAACAAGAGAGTTACCTTAATATCCGTGGCATTGATAACCTGCTTGAGGCGATCAAGCACGTGTTCGCTTCTTTATATAACGATCGAGCGATCTCCTACCGAGTGCATAAAGGTTTCGAGCATTCGAATGTGGCGCTGTCAGCGGGTGTGCAGCGTATGGTCCGGTCTGATACCGGATCCAGTGGGGTTATGTTTACGCTAGATACTGAGTCCGGATTTGATAAGGTGGTATTTATTACATCTGCTTATGGATTGGGTGAGACTGTTGTGCAAGGGCAGGTCAACCCTGATGAGTTTTATGTCTATAAGCCAGGGGTGGAACGTGGGGCCCCCGCCATTTTGCGGAGAAATTTAGGTAGTAAAGCCTTACGCATGGAATTTTCTGATGATCAGGCCGCGGGAAAGTCAACCCGAACAATTTCTGTTTCTTCAGAAGAAGCAAATCAATTTTCAATAACCGATGAAGATATTCACGAGCTTGCGGTGCAGGCCATTAAGATCGAGAAACACTATGGTCGACCAATGGATATCGAATGGGGGAAAGATGGTGAAGACGGAAAGCTATATATCCTGCAGGCGAGACCAGAGACCGTAAGAGCGCAGGAGAACTCGTCTACCACTCAAGAGCGATTCAAGTTAAATAAGCGAGGCGAGGTGTTGCTTGAAGGTCGAGCAATTGGCTCTAAAATTGGTTCCGGGGTTGTTCGACTTGTGAAAGATGCGAGTGAAATGCACCGAGTGCTCGAGGGCGATGTGTTGGTTACTGATATGACAGATCCTGATTGGGAGCCTGTCATGAAGAAGGCTTCCGCAATCGTTACAAATCGGGGTGGTAGAACTTGTCACGCTGCGATTATCGCGAGAGAGCTGGGTATTCCTGCGGTTGTTGGAACGGCAACTGCAACGCAAGTGCTATCCGAGGGCGATCACGTGACCGTTTCTTGTTCGGAGGGAGACTCTGGATTTGTCTATGAAGGGATTTTGGATGTTGAAATTTTAAAAATCCAATTGGATAAATTGCCAGAGATTCCAGTCAAGATATCTATGAACGTTGGAAATCCGGAGTTGGCGTTTGATTTTCAACGCCTTCCTAATGCAGGCATTGGACTTGCGCGGCTCGAGTTCATTATTGCCCGGATGATTGGAATACACCCGAAGGCTGCGATAGAGTTTGATAAGCTTCCAGAGGACATTAAAGAATTGATATCCCTTAGATCATCAGGTTATGCGAATCCTGTTGATTTTTATGTCGAGAAACTTAAAGAGGGCATTTCGACATTGGGTGCTGCTTTCTTTCCTAAACCCGTAATCGTGCGTTTATCCGACTTTAAGTCGAACGAGTACTCAAGCCTGATAGGCGGCCAACTCTACGAGCCTAATGAGGAAAATCCTATGCTAGGGTTTAGAGGGGCTTCTCGTTATATCTCTGATAGTTTTCGAGACTGCTTTGAGTTTGAATGTAGGGCTTTAAAAACAGTCAGAGATGATATGGGTTTGACGAATATTGAAATTATGGTTCCCTTCGTTCGAACAGTTGCTGAAGCCAAACAAGTCATTGATATACTTGCCTCCTACGGTTTGAAGCGTGGCGAGAATGGACTGCGTATCATCATGATGTGTGAATTGCCTACCAACGCGCTCCTTGCGGAAGAATTTCTCGAATTTTTTGATGGATTCTCGATCGGTTCGAACGATATGACGCAGCTCACCTTAGGTCTAGATCGAGACTCGGGTATCGTTGCAGCTCAATTTGATGAACGAGATCCAGCGGTTAAACGATTGCTTCACATGGCTATTGATGCCTGCCTTAAACAAGGTAAGTACGTAGGTATCTGCGGTCAAGGCCCATCTGACCATCCGGATTTCGCCGAATGGTTAGTTGGGGAAGGTATAACTGCGATATCGTTGAACCCAGACACGGTTGTCGATACTTGGATGTATCTTGGTAAACACCTGTCCAGTAAAGAATCGAGTTAAATCGATATTTTTTGGCAACATTTCACACAGCCCTTGCGTCAAAATCTTGACGCAAGGTGCTTATAAAGCCGATGTTACAATCGGACCTACGAAACCTTTAGATGAAGTACACGTGAAATGACTAAATATATTTTTGTTACTGGCGGCGTCGTGTCATCTCTAGGTAAAGGCATCGCATCCGCGTCACTAGCGGCTATCCTCGAATCTCGAGGCATTCAACTGACGATGCTAAAACTTGACCCTTATATCAATGTTGATCCTGGGACCATGAGTCCGTTTCAGCATGGGGAAGTTTTTGTTACTTACGATGGCGCTGAAACCGACTTGGATTTAGGGCATTACGAACGCTTTGTTGATGTGCGGATGGGCAAGCGTAATAACTTTACTACTGGTCAGATTTATGAATCCGTGATTCGCAAAGAGCGTCGTGGGGATTATTTAGGAGGTACTGTCCAGGTTATTCCGCACATCACAGATGAGATTAAAAACCAAATTATAAGTGGCGCTGATGGCGCTGATGTCGCGCTTGTTGAAATTGGTGGTACGGTTGGTGATATCGAATCGTTGCCTTTTTTAGAGGCTGTTCGACAAATGAGCCTTGATTTTGGTCGAGAGAATTCGTGTTTCATTCATTTGACTTTAGTGCCTTACATTGCTTCGGCGGGTGAAATTAAGACTAAACCCACGCAACATTCGGTGAAAGAGCTTCGCCAAATTGGTATTCAGCCAGACGTTATTCTTTGCCGTTCTGAGCGGGAAGTGCCGGAAGCTGAGAGACGAAAAATCGCGCTGTTTACGAATGTGTCAGTAGACGCAGTCATATCGGCAATTGATGTGGACAGTATTTATAAGATCCCTTCATTTTTACATGCGCAAAATTTGGATGAGATAGTTCTAACTAAACTGCAACTTAAAGCGCCGCCAGCAAATTTGGTCGAGTGGGATAATTTAATTCAACGAATTGAGCATCCATCAAAGCACGTAAATATAGCGCTTGTTGGGAAATACGTTGATCTTACTGAATCGTATAAATCATTGTCTGAGGCGTTGATTCATGCTGGTATTCACTGTGACGCAAAGATCAATATTTCCTATATTGATTCAGAGGAAATAGAAACTCGTGGGGTTGCTTTGCTGGAAGGTATGAATGCGATCCTGGTTCCTGGCGGATTTGGGAATCGTGGTGTTGAGGGGAAAATTCAAGCAATTAAGTTTGCTCGAGAGAATAACGTTCCTTATTTGGGCATTTGTTTAGGGATGCAGTTGGCTGTCATAGAGTTTGCTCGAAATGTCCTTGGGTGGGTAGATGCCCACAGTACTGAGTTTGATAGTGAAACAAAATATCCAGTTGTGGGGCTCATTGCGGAGTGGATGAGCGCTACGGGTGAGGTGGAAAAACGAGGTCTTGATTCTGATCTTGGTGGAACAATGAGGCTAGGTGAGCAAAAGGCGTTGCTCAAGTCTGGATCTAGAGTGCGGCAGATTTATGGCGCCCCATCCATTGGGGAACGTCACAGGCATCGTTATGAGGTGAATGATCAATATCTCGATAAAATTCAGTCGAAAGGGTTGATTGTGTCTGCGACATCTGAAAATGAAGGGCTGTGTGAAGTGGTTGAGTTAGAGAATCACCCGTGGTTTTTGGCGTGTCAATTTCATCCTGAGTTCACTTCTACGCCCAGGAAGGGACATCCCCTATTTAATGGGTTTGTCGCTGCAGCGCTAGAAAACGTTGAGGTTTAATAAGCGTCAAAGTAATGTATATCCCTGCAACATCAAATTTACTTAATGGGTTGGTATTGTGAAGATAGCTGGATTTCCTGTAGGACTTGACGCTCCGCTTTTTTTAATTGCAGGGCCATGTGTGATTGAGTCAGAAAAAATGACCCTTGATATTGCGCAGGCGCTCAAAGAGATTGGAGAAGCACTATCGATACCAGTTATCTTTAAAGCGTCTTATGATAAGGCGAATCGGTCATCCAATGATTCGTATCGAGGTATGGGGCTTGAGCGGGGTTTAGACGTACTTTCGTTAGTCAAGTCCCAAGTTGGATTGCCAGTGCTGACCGATATCCATTCGATTGATGAGATTGACAAGGTCGCTGCGGTCGTTGATATGTTGCAAACGCCCGCATTTTTGTGTCGACAAACCGACTTTATTCGCTCGGTTGCTGCGACAGGTTTGCCGGTTAATATCAAAAAAGGCCAGTTTTTATCCCCGAATGAAATGAAAGAAGTTGTCAAAAAAGCTAAGGATGCGAGTGGTCAAGACAACATTCTTGTGTGTGAGCGAGGTGCAAGTTTTGGGTACAACAATTTGGTCTCTGACATGCGTTCCCTAGCTATTATGCGTAATACCGAATGTCCTGTTGTGTTTGATGCAACACACTCAGTCCAGTTGCCGGGTGCAAAGGGACACGCAAGCGGTGGGCAAAGAGAATTTATCCCAGTTCTCGCTCGCGCTGCTGTGGCCGCAGGTATCAGTGGAATTTTTATGGAGACGCATCCAAATCCAGAAGAAGCACTTTCAGACGGTCCAAATGCATGGCCGTTAAATCGAATGAAAAAGTTACTCGAACAACTGAAGAAAATTGATGATCTTGTAAAATCTAGCCCGTTCGATGAAATGGATGAGAGCCTTCTAAATCTTTAAAGGAAAAACTTACAAACTATTATGAGTTCAATAATTGATGTGATGGCGAGAGAGATCATCGACTCACGTGGCAATCCAACGGTCGAAGTCGATGTTCATTTAAATACCGGTGTTGTTGGTAGGGCCGCAGTGCCTTCCGGAGCCTCAACGGGCGCTAGAGAGGCCGTTGAACTGAGAGATGGAGACAAGAGTCGTTATTTCGGAAAAGGAGTTTTGAAAGCGATTGAGGGTGTTAATTCCGAAATTTGTGAGGCTATTATTGGTTTGGATTCAACAGACCAGTCGTTAATTGATCAAACATTAATTGCGTTAGATGGTACTGAAACTAAATCGCGATTGGGTGCTAATGCGATTCTTGCTGTGTCACTTGCAACCGCAAAGGCGGCTTCTTCGAGCGTGGGACTCCCTCTATATCGCTATTTGGGTGGGGCAGGTGACTCTGAGCTGCCAGTGCCCATGATGAATGTCGTTAATGGAGGTGCGCACGCTAATAACAGTCTCGATATCCAAGAGTTCATGATTATTCCTTTGGGGTTCGACAGTTTTAGTGAAGCTTTAAGGTGTGGTGTTGAAGTTTTTCATACTTTGCGCCAACACGTTGATGCTGCTGGTATGCCTACCACCGTGGGTGATGAGGGGGGTTTTGCCCCCAATTTTAGTGGGAATGAACAGGCACTTGATTTCATTCTTAAGGCGATAAGTGCTGCCGGCTATGAGGTCGGAAATCAGGTGGCGCTGGGGTTGGATTGTGCGAGCTCCGAATTCTATAGGGAGGGAAAGTACGCGCTTCAATCAGAGGGGCTCGACTTGTCTTCTTCGGAATTCTGCGATTACCTTGCCACGTTGGTAAGTAAATATCCGATCATCTCGATAGAAGACGGAATGTCTGAAGAAGATCGGAAGA
>DFDI01000008.1:0-2512 GCA_002367635.1 Betaproteobacteria bacterium UBA3031
ATTATTAGTAACGTCATTGTGACAAGCAAAACACCCCAAATTAGTATTTCCAAGCCACTGGCTATAGCTACTTTGATTGGCAGCATATTTAGGAAGAACACACGTTCATATAATGTATAGAGCAAACTAATAATTACGAGAGCTATAAGAATAAGTTTTGCGAAGCTTTTAGAAAGTTCTACTACACTTTTTATTCCAAACATTCTTCCAAGTCCAGTTATTGGATTTAATTTAGAGGCTTTTGGGAAAAATGCTTTCGCAGAGAAACCGATCCCTCCAGTTACATAGGCAGTAACGATTGAAAGAACTACAGTCATTATGAGTATTGGGGAGATTAACAAAATGCTCTGAATGAACAACTTAGGCAGGGTCCCAGCAATGACAAATGGATTTTTTGTCACTGATCTATCAAATTTGAATGCCTGAGAGAATAGTTCAATAAATGCTTCACCAGCCGTGCCTCCGAACAGGTAGAAAACAATCGCGACTGATATTAGTAGCACTGCTATTGAAGTGTCTTGCGATCGAAGAAATTGTCCTTCCTCCCTCGCTTTTTCAAGTCGTTTGGCGGTCGGCTCTTGGGTTTTATCCGTTTGATCTGTTTCTTCGGCCACTTTAAATACCTAGCATAATGATGAGCTGCGCGAACGAATCTAACCAAAATTCTTGTATTAATCTTAGAACGCCTGGTAAGGCGAAAATTAGCATGATTCCACCAACAAGAATAATTGCTGGAAATCCTACTGCGATAATATTAAGAGAAGGAGCTGATCGCGTAATAATTCCTAAACCTATGTTCACTAACAATAGTGCAATCATCATTGGCAAGGCTAGTAATAGGCCTCCTGTAAAGATTAGAGGCGACCAATCAATAAGAGCCTGTAACAAACCCATTACGCGCAGTGGCTGCCCAATCGGAAAGCTAGTGAAGCTGTTGAATATAATATCGATCATTATCAGATGCCCATCTATTAGCAAAAAGATAAGCGTCGACAATATTATAAGAAACTGAGAAATTACCGGTACGTTTCCTAGATTCGGATCAAACATGTTGGCCATTCCCAAGCCCATTGCGTTTGATATTGCTTGCCCTCCAACCGTAATCGCCGAGCTTACTATCTGCAAACTAAAACCTAATATCACGCCTATAAAGATTTCTTGTAATAGGCTTAGCAGACCATCGCCGGTTAAAGGATCAATTACTACGCCATCAAAAAAGCTAAAATATAGAAAAGTGAAAACTGTTGATATCCCAATCCGAAATCTTATGTTGATGGATTCTACGGAATAGAATGGAGAAGCTAAAAGAAATGCAGACAATCGAGTGAACGGGAAAAGAAACTGATAAAACATATCAATTATTTCAGGTATTAAATAAGAGGTCATTGGAGATATATTGGTAAGCTTAAAAGGAGCCGCTGAAAGTAATCTACTAACGTGAGCAGTTGCCACCCTCCAACGAGAAGTAAAACGATCACTAATACGATCAATTTTGGAATAAAGCTTAGAGTCATTTCTTGAATAGATGTTGCTGCCTGAAAGATGCCAATTATAATTCCTACTATTAACACTGCTCCTAAAAGAGGTCCTGCGATAAGCATAGTCACCCAGAGGGCTTCACGGCCAATAGTAATCACATCTGCGATATTCATCTATATTCCAAAACTACCGGCGAGAGACTGCATTATAAGTATCCAGCCATCAGCTAGTACGAAAAGCATCAGCTTAAACGGCATAGAGATCATCATTGGCGACAGCATCATCATGCCCATAGACATCAGCACACTGGCCACGACGAGATCAATTATTACAAAGGGTATGTAGATCAAAAAACCTATTGTAAAAGCTGTTTTTAGCTCTGAAGTCATAAATGAAGGGAGAAGAATGCTGAGGGGTACCTCGTCTCCTTCATTGTACTCTTGACCTGCAATATCGCTAAATACAGCAATGTCATCTTCCCTAGTTTGGGACAACATGAACGCCCGCAGCGGGATCTGAGCGACTTCGACTGCTCGCTCGACACTAATTTCAGCATTGAGATATGGCGTAATTGAATCGTCATATATTTCGTTCAAAATAGGCGACATGATAAAGAACGTTAGAAAAAGAGAGATGCCGACCAAAACTGTGTTTGGAGGGGTCTGCGCGGTACCTATTGCCTGCCTTAGCAGGGACATGACAATAATAATGCGTACAAATGATGTCATCATTATGAGTAGTGAAGGTAACAGTGTTAGCACTGTCATCAGAATTAAAATCTGCAGGGTCAGGCTATACTCTGTGCCATCGGGAGTCTGACTTACACTTATAGCCGGCAGACCTACCTGTGCACCAACCGAACCACTTGCCAAAAATAGCAGCGGTATTAGAGCTTTGAGAAGTAATGCCAGTGAGCTTGAAATTGAGTTTCGGCGCTCTTTGTCGGCACCAATTATATTGCTCTCAAACGCGCATTCACATTTCATTTTTTGTCTCAGTATCGTTTTTTTCATGCGTCCAGATTGGCACTATT
>DFDI01000008.1:2783-4283 GCA_002367635.1 Betaproteobacteria bacterium UBA3031
AAAAAAAGACGCCATCGCTACCCCGACTAGAAGTATGGCGAGTGTAATATTAATGAAAAATTCTGTGTCCATTCGGCGCTCTCAAGATTCTTTAACTAGGCTACAGAGAGCATAGAGCGGCCATTACGTTGAGGATTAGCTATCCACAACTGGATCTAAACTCGGTCAGCACTCGGGACTATTTGCGTCAGTTTAATACCGTAATGTTGGTCGATAAGAACAATCTCACCTTTGGCAACCAAAGTATCATTAACCCGCAAATCAAGAGGCTCGCCTGCTAGCGAATCCAAGGCAACTACTGAGCCTTGATTCAGAGCCATTAATTCCCCGATTTTTAGCTTTGTTCTTCCTAGCTCAACAGAAATTGATACTGGAATATTCCCGAGCAGCCCCTGGCTAACATTGACTCCTTTACCTTCGTTAATGTCGGCACTATTGGTCATTTCTGTACCTAATTTTTGCTCATCACCCACGCCATATTCTCCTAATACATCTGTTATTTGATCGCTCAGCCGGCATCCGATGGGAAGCTGGGGATTATGCTTTATTTACTGAAGCTATACTTATCGCAAGCCTCTCACCAGCTCGCCCAGAAATCGCTTTAAAGACTGGAACGCCGCTTATTGTAACATCGAGCATTCCTAATTTTGACAGCTTTAGCTCGTCTCCCAATTTAAGAGCAGAAATCCCTCCAACTGAAGAACGAATTTTCCCAAGTTCGACTTTCAGTTCAACCTCGAGCCCTAAACAGGCTTCCTTTAAGTCTTGACTCCAAGCCAAATTTTCTGAGGAAATTAGAGCGCTTTCTTCGAGTTTTTTCGCATATTTTTGCGTCTGGGCACGAACCGGTGAATGCGGGTAAGCTATAGTAATCTCACCCCTTATCTCTTCACCAATGTTCACTTCAAACTGAGTTACAACAATCGCTTCTTCATTCTTAAAACATTGTATTTTAGTCGGATCGTTTTCTGATTGTCTTTTTTCGAATTTTGCTTCCAGCAGCGGGGACCACGCCTCTTTCAATGCGCCTGAAACTAGCTTGGTAATGATATCTACGATAGCGCTTTCAGCATTGGCAAATGACCGATTTGGTGAAAATCCAATAGTGCTTACGCCTACTCCGCCAAAAAACCGATCTAGGGAGCTAAAAATAATTGGAGAGCTTATCAGCAAAAGCGCCTGCCCCTCCATTGGCATTAAACTAAGCGTAGTCAGGGAGCTCGGAACGTCGATGCTTCGAATGAAGGTCGCATAATCTAAAACTCTTATCTCGCTCGCCTTGATTTTGGAAGGCGTATTTAACACGCCCGAAAAGCCCGTTTCCAGATTATCTGCTAACTTGCGGCTTATATTGCCAAAGACCTGCTCATCAACATCTAGATAATTATTTCTGTTTACTAAATCGTGCCTGACAACATTTGCGGACCCACCATTGACTAAAGAGGTCAGATGGTTTTGGTTCTGCGCATCTTTTAAGGCTTCTAACTCTTTATCTGTAAG
>DFDI01000041.1:0-547 GCA_002367635.1 Betaproteobacteria bacterium UBA3031
CACATGCTGCGTCGTTACCCGTAGCGGTGATTCCCAACTGTGCTGCGACACGCCATGCGCATTTTGTTCTTGATGGTTCTGGACCTGCCGTATTAACACCTCCTGCGCCTGAGGACTATCCAGCGATTGTGTGGCGTGCTGCCGATGATGCGAGACGGGTCGATCTGGATACGGTTACCAAAGAAGATGTGGCCAGTTGGAAGCCTGGTGAAACCTTGTTGCTTAATGGCAAGTTTCTCACGGGCAGAGACGCGGCACATAAGCGTATTAAAGGTCTTTTGGATAGTGGTGAGGGTTTACCAGAAGGCGTTAATTTCGAGGGTCGATTCATCTATTACGTGGGTCCGGTTGATCCGGTTGGCGATGAGGTGGTGGGACCTGCTGGCCCCACGACATCAACCAGGATGGATAAATTTACGGAGATGATGTTGTCGCAGACAGGGTTGCTTGGCATGGTCGGGAAAGCTGAGCGTGGTCCCGTCGCGATCGAGGCGATTAAAAAACACAAAGCCGTGTATTTGATGGCGGTCGGAGGTGCAGCATATCT
>DFDI01000041.1:822-4921 GCA_002367635.1 Betaproteobacteria bacterium UBA3031
CCTAAATACTGGAAAAGTAAGATTGCTCAAATTCCAGTTGTATCAGCATAATTTATTGAAGCCGGGTAAACTACGGCTTGGATTATCAAACGTTTAACTTTATGGCGGGCCTCCCCGCATTGCAAAGTAGTGAACCTGGTCAGGGCCGGAAGGAAGCAGCCACAGCTATTATTTGTAAGTGCCGGGGGTTTGGCTCGCCACCCCTTTCATATCGTCTAGAGTCAGTGAACACTAAATATTGAGATGTCTTTAGCTTTAGCACGAAAATGGCGACCTAAAACGTTCTCTGAACTGGTTGGACAAGACCATGTGGTTAGAGCGCTTACCAATGCCCTAGAACAAGGCAGGGTTCACCACGCTTGGCTCTTTACGGGCACGCGTGGTGTGGGTAAAACAACGCTGGCGCGGATCATTGCCAAAGCGTTAAATTGCAACGCGCTCAATAAGGCTGACCCTTGTGGGGTGTGTGATTCGTGTCTCTCGATTGATCAAGGACGATTTGTTGATGTGATTGAATTGGATGCGGCATCTAACACCCAAGTGGATAACATGAGGGATCTTTTGGAGACGGCTGCCTATAAGCCCACTGTTGGTGATTACAAGATTTTTATCATCGATGAAGTGCACATGCTTTCTCGATCAGCCTTCAATGCGATGTTGAAGACCCTTGAGGAGCCTCCAGAGCACGTAAAATTTATCTTGGCAACTACGGATCCGCAAAAGGTCCCGATAACCGTTTTGTCACGTTGCTTGCAATTTAACCTCAAGCCCATTCCTGTCCCAATCATTGAAGATCAAATGAAGAAGATCTTGGGTGACGAGGGCATTGAATTTGAGTCTCGAGGGATTGAGTTGTTGAGTCGTTATGCGCGAGGAAGTTTAAGAGATGGTCTCTCCTTACTTGATCAGTCGATTGCGCAAGGAAACGGTAAGGTAGAAGAAGAGTCGGTGAAGTCGATGTTAGGTGTGGTCGATGAGTCGCTTGTGCAAGAGTTGGTGGAAATTGCACTGAACCAAGATGCCGACCAGTTGACTCAAAAGATCGGTGAGATTGAGCGCATGGGCGCCTCTTTCTCCTTCGTGTTAGATGAAATGGCGTCTCTATTGCAGCGTCTATCGTTGTTCTCCCTCACGACGCAGGGGCTGGACGAGCGTTTGATAGAAGGATATCGCCAGTTAGTTGATCAAACGGATGATGAGCATTTGCAGCTTTTGTATCAAATTGCGACGGTTGGTAAACGTGATTTGCCTCTGGCCCCGGATGATAAAGTCGGTTTCACGATGATCTTGTTGCGGATGATGGCTTTTCTGCCTGCTCGTGACGGCGAGGCACAGCCACAAAAAAAGAAGGCGGTAGCTAAGATGGTTTCAACATCGAAGCCCCCAAGTCAACAGAGAATTAAAACTGAAGCTGACAAAAAATCACAATTGTCCGTTGACCTGAAGACCAACGCAGATTGGAAAGCATTCGTATCTGAAAAAGTATCTTCTGGTATGGCAAAAATGTTAGCTGAGAATTCTGAGTTTGAAAGCTTTGGTAATGGCGTGCTGAAACTTTCTTTAGACGGCGATCAGAAACATCTATTAGAGGATCGTTACCAAGGTAAGCTCCAGGAGTTACTTCGCGAACATATTGATGCGAAATGTCGCCTTGAGATTAAAGTGGGTACGGTGAGTGATACACCACTCGCTACTGAGGAGGTTGAGATCAAGAAACGATTGGATCAAGCAACTCGAGATTTGGAAGAAGATCCATTTGTTAAGAGTCTAAAAGATGACCTCGGTGGCACGCTGGTTTCGAATTCCATTCGACCCACCAAATAATACACGTTAGAATTTTTCCTATTAATTACATGAGTTATCGGAGTAGGTATGTTTAAAGGACAGTTGGGTGGCCTGATGAAGCAGGCTCAACAGGTGCAGGAAAAGCTCAAGAAGACGCAGGAAGAAATAGCGCGTATGGAGGTTGAGGGTGAGGCCGGAGCAGGACTTGTTAAAGTCACGATGACTGGGCGCCACGATGTGCGGCGGGTGCATATTGATCCGAGTCTTCTGAGTGATGATAAAGAGATGCTTGAGGATTTAATTGCTGCTGCCATGAATGATGCAGCCAGAAAGGTTGAGGAGATCACGCAAACAAAAATGTCAGGAGTGGGTGGCGGTCTCGGGTTGCCACCAGGCATGAAGCTTCCATTTTGATCTGTTTGATGGCCCTTTAAATGAAAACGCCTAAGGCCCTTGATGGAGTCATCAATGCGTTAAGAAAACTACCGGGAGTCGGTCCTAAGGCTGCACAGCGGATGGCGTTTTATCTCATGCAGCATGATAAAAGTGCTGCTCAAGATATTGCAGAAGCGTTGATTACAGCGCTCGGGCGTGTGCGGCACTGTGATCGATGCAATAACTTTTCCGAGCAACCCGTTTGTGACTTATGTCTATCAATGAACCGTGATGACAGTTTGGTTTGTGTGGTTGAGATGCCTTCGGATGTCCAATCTATTGAGCAGACGCAGTCATTCAAAGGGCGTTACTTTGTTCTTTTAGGTCGCTTGTCTCCACTCGATGGTGTAGGTCCCAAAGAGATAGGGTTAGATCGTTTGATTGCCCGTGCGAGTGATGGTGTCGTTAAGGAAGTGATTGTTGCGACAAATTTTACGAATGAGGGCGAGGCAACCGCTCATTATATTGGTGAGAAATTAATGCCTCTTGGGTTGACGGTCACGCGGTTGTCGCGAGGTGTTCCGGCGGGAGGAGAAATAGAGTATGTGGATATTGGTACGCTCGCGCAGAGTATCATTGAACGTAAATTAGTCGATTAGCTTTTAAAATTAGCCCAAGGTATTCATGACAAGGTCTCGAAAAAGAGAAATAGCAAACGCAAGGACGTCGGATAAGCCAAGACCTCCGACTAGGGCAAGGCCAACAGCTAAGCCAAGACCGGTGGATCCAAGAAGGCGTGTGAGTAAGAAGGTTAACTCGGAGCCCCAACCGGTTGCAAGCGGAGAAACTCAAAAGCTACAAAAAGTCCTGGCGCAAACCGGAATCGGTTCGCGTCGCAAGATGGAAGAGCTCATCGAGCAGGGGCTTATCAAAGTTAACGGTGAGGTGGCAACACTTGGGATGCGCGTGTCCAGCACTGATCGTGTTGAGTTTGGTCGTCGACGTGTGGATGTGACGGGAAGTTCGGCAACTCGAGTACTTCTTTATCACAAGCCTGAAGGTGAAATTGTTTCTAGGGATGACCCGAAAGAAAGGCAGAACGTATTTGCAAATCTGCCTAGGCCTAAAAACGCCAAGTGGATTGCCATAGGGCGGTTGGATTTTAATACGAGTGGCCTACTCATTTTTACGACTTCGGGTGAATTAGCAAACCGCATGATGCATCCCAGTTTTGATACTGAGCGAGAGTACAGCGCACGCATCTTTGGGGAATTAACTTCAGATCAAATGAATCTTTTACTCTCCGGGGTTGAGCTGTCCGATGGTCATGGTCAATTCGAGGTGTGTGAGCCTATCGGAGGCGAAGGTCGGAACCGCTGGTATCGCGTGATTGTGAAGGAGGGTAGGAATCGATTGGTTCGACGGATGTTTGAATCTCTAGGATATCAAGTCTCCCGCCTCATTAGAATTCGATTTGGAGGTATTGTTCTCCCGCCACGACTCACTCGTGGAAAGTGGTTGGAGTTTAAAGCCGGTGAGGTAACTCAATTAGAAGAGCAATGTGGTCTTGTATCTAAAGATCCGACGCCTCAGCCCGTCAAGCCCACAGAAAGATCCTCTCGGGATACAAGAAAAACAAAATCACGGCCCGATTGAGTTTCAATCCAGGTAAATGGCACTTTAGGGAATCCTGCCTCAATGGCGGCTCGGTCTCGTCCCACCTCTACGATGAGGGTCCCATTAGGGGTGAGGTAGTCCGGCGCCTGTCTGATGATCTGTTGAACAAGATCAATTCCTTCTTCACCTCCGGCCAGCGCTATTTGTGGCTCCTTTTGGAATTCTGGGGGCAACGCGTCGATGGATTTTTGATCGACATAGGGTGGGTTAGAAATGATGAGATCAAATTGCTGATTGATGTCAGCAAAAAGGTCTGACTGAA
>DFDI01000041.1:5131-13609 GCA_002367635.1 Betaproteobacteria bacterium UBA3031
GTGAGACATCACTCGCAACGATTTTGGCGTCAAGGAATTGATGTGCTGCCAAGATGGCGAGACACCCAGATCCTGTGCAAAGGTCAAGGACCTGTTCAACTGAATCGGGATTCGCAATCCACACGTCCACTTGATCGAAGAGTAAATCGGCAATATGTGAACGAGGAATCAGCACATCTTCATTGACATAGAATTTGTACTCTCGTAACCAGGCTTCATTAAGGATATAGGCTGCTGGCACTTTTTCCTTCGCTCTCTTGTCAATGTGCTGGAGCGTTTTTTGAATCTCTGGTGGTGTGAGTGTCGCATCAAGGAAAATATCGAGCGAATTGAGTGGCAGTGATAACGTCCGTAAGACTAAGAAACACGCCTCATCGAAGTGTGTTTCTGTGCCTTGGCCGAGATGGACTTTATGCTCTGCAAACGCAGTCGTCGCATGCCGAATAAGGTCTCGAATCGTTGACAGATTGTTCTCGTTAACCATGCAAGAATAGTGTTCCAGTTAAACTCAATGCTTGCATGGGTTCATGTATTGCATCATGCCGCAATCAATCGCCTCGAAGGAGTTCATTGATGCTGGTCTTGGCGCGTGTCTTAGCATCAACTTGCTTGACGATTACCGCGCAGTAGAGGCTGCAACTGCCATCACTCGACGGTAAGTTGCCAGAGACCACAACAGAGCCTGGAGGAATGCGGCCGTAGGATACTTCGCCGGTTTGACGATTGAATATTTTAGTGCTTTGTCCGATGTAGACACCCATGGAGATCACAGACCCTTCGCACACGATAACGCCTTCTACAATTTCCGAGCGCGCCCCGATGAAGCAATTGTCCTCGATGATTGTGGGGTTGGCCTGTAGGGGTTCCAGCACACCACCAATACCTACGCCACCAGACAAGTGGACATTTTTTCCGATTTGAGCACAAGAACCAACCGTGGCCCATGTGTCTACCATTGTGCCTTCATCAACGTAGGCGCCAATGTTCACGTAGGAAGGCATGAGGACAACATTTTTTGCGATGAATGATCCCTTTCGCACGGCGGCAGGTGGAACAACTCTATAGCCACCTTGACGAAAATCTTCGTCGGTATAGCCCGAGAATTTTGAATCGACCTTATCGAAGTAATTGGTGTATCCGTCTCGAACAACTTGGTTGTCAGCTATTCGGAACGACAGCAATACTGCTTTTTTGATCCATTGGTGAACGACCCAATCGCTATCTTTTTTCTCAGCAACGCGGATTTTCCCACTGTCTATATCAAGGATGGTTTGTTCGACTGCTTCTCGAACTTCACTGGATACGGTTTTATGATTGATTTCGGCGCGTGCTTCAAACGCCGTTTCAATGATACTTTGTAAATTACTCATGGTATTTCCCGAGTTGATTAAAACGAAGGCTCTATTTTAGCCAAAACCGCCATGTAATAAGTTAACAATGCGTTGTGCGGCTTCATCGCAGTCTTTTTGGTCGGCCACTAAAGCGATGCGGACATGATTTTTTCCAGGGTTTATGCCGTGTGCGTCACGAGCGAGTAAGCTGCCTGGAAGTACAACCACCCCATATTCTGAGTAGAGTCTTTTAGCGAATTCCACGTCATCGATCGGAGTCTTCAGCCAGACATAGAATCCTGCCGAAGGATATCGTATGGTGCAGTGTGGCGTGAGCGTATCAATAAATGAGTCAAATTTATTTTTATAAAGAATACGGTTGGTTTTAACGTGCTCCTCGTCTTTCCACGCGACAATGCTTGCACTCTGAATCGTTGGATTCATTGCGGAGCCATGATAGGTTCGATACAGGAGAAATTTTTGTAAAATATCGGCATCGCCACAAACGAAGCCAGACCGCATGCCTGGTACGTTCGATCGTTTAGACAGGCTGCTGAAGACAATTAAGCGTTCTAAATCTCTACCGAGTAATTTTGCGGCAGTTATGGCACCAAGGGGAGGAGAGCTCTCATCAAAATAAATTTCTGAGTAACACTCATCTGAAGCAATTACGAAACCGTATTTATCGCTGAAGGCAAATAAGTCTTCCCATTCTTTCAGTGACATCACATGCCCTGTCGGATTGCCGGGGTTGCATACATATAAAAGTTTCGTGCGCTGCCATGTGTTTGCGTCAAGCTCGTTGAGCTGCCACCCGTCCGAGGTGTCAGTGCCTAAATTAAGAAACTGAGGTGTGGCGCCGGCCAGCAATGCTGCACCTTCGTATATTTGATAAAAAGGATTGGGCATCACAACAACAGACTGAGGTTCTGAGTGGGACAACACGACTTGTCCAAGGGCAAACAACGCCTCTCGTGTTCCATTGACGGGTAAAATTTCAGTATCAGCGTTAATGTTGTCTATTCCAAAGCGATTTTCAACCCACGCTTTGATTGCTGACCTCAGCTCGATCGATCCTTGGGTTGTGGGATACTGAGCAACTTTTTTTGAGTGGTTTTGTAGTGCTTCTAAAATGATCTCTGGTGTTTTGTGTTGTGGCTCCCCAATTGAAAGTCGAATCTGTGCATGCTTGGTGCTGGGCTCAATTTGGCTAAGGATTTTAGAAAACTTTTGAAACGGATAGGGCTGTAATTGGTCGAGCAAAGGATTCATGATGATTGGGATCTAATTCTTTTTAGTGTGTTGTTGATTGGAATTGTTTTTTTAAATTAAATAATTCAGGCAGATAATTATAAAAGGTTAGACTCTAAAATAATTGATTACGCATGCTGTAATAGATTCGTCCGAGTGATTCACGTAATGCTTTGAAAGTGTCATGTAGTGCTTCGGTTGATGGGATTAAACTAAAAACAGTTAGGTCAGATCTGCTTGCTTTAAAGTCTACAGCGAAAGGTCGTAAGTCGAAGCCCTCTCGTGCAAAGAGTTTTGAAGCTCGATTCATGTGAAAGGCGGATGTGACAAGCGTTATGGTTTTGATCTCATCACCCAGTAGGGCTCTGACTGCTTCGGCCTCTTGCTGCGTATTTTGGACCTCTCGGGTCACGAGTACGTGATCCATCGGAACGCCCAGTTCCACAGCTTTTTTTCTTAAGTACTCACCCTCATTCAGTGGCCCAACGTCCCACGGCAGCTTACCCCCCGTAAATACGATGAAGGGCGCTTTGCTTGCTTTAAAAAGATCTATTCCCGCAAAAAAACGTCCAGGGCTACCCCACTGTAAAACAAACCCTTGATCGGTTTTAATGGTCTCCACAATGCCGCTGAGTACGATAATAGCGTCAGAGGATTGGGCATGTTCGGGTAAGGCAGGCGTGTAGCCGGCTTCTAGGTGATGCCAAAGCCAGTTGGCAGTGACCGGCATGCTGAGTGTGGCAATGGCGATTGTGACGAGTGTCAATCGATGTATGCGTAGCCTTATTGAGTAGGCCAAGACCAGTGCTAAAAAAAGCAGCAACGGAGAGATCAGGAGCGGTAAAATTTTGTGGAGATAGATTGTCATTCAGGTCATTTCTCTGATGTCGAAAAAATTGCAGCCAACAGGACTTTCCTTCCTTCCCCAGCTACGATGTTAAACGTTCTGCATGCAGATACAGTCGTCATCACTTCGAAACCCACCGTGTCGCTTAAATACCTCATGGATTCCGTGTCAAGTCGCGAGAATCGGTCTCCAGTACCAAGGAGTAGCAATTCGTAGCCGGCGAGGGGTAATTTTCCTATCGCATCTTGATCAATGACCCCATGACTGACTGGCCACGGTGTTATGGCATGGTCAACTCCGACAAAAAAGGGCTTTGAGACCTTAACGTCATGGATCTCGATATGAGTCGATTCAACTTTGTTGATTTTTATGATATCTAAGTCATTTTGTATGGCTATTTGCATTTTTTTTGTCAGTATTGTTTCAATTACAAGCTCTAGATCTATAAACGTTTTTTTGCCGGACTCAAGCATATCAGTTAAACTTGGCCCCTATTCGTGACCGGATTGGGCTTAATGCCTAAAATTAACAGAACTATATTTTATGTCGATTGAGTTTTCTCGCATTAAAAGGCTGCCCCCGTACGTATTTAATATTACGAGCGAGCTCAAGATGGCTGCTCGCCGTAGGGGTGAGGATATTATTGATTTGTCGATGGGTAACCCCGATGGACCAACGCCACCCCATATTGTCGAGAAGTTAGTTGAGGCTGCGAGACGTCCAGCGAATCATGGATACTCTGTTTCTAAAGGGATCCCGCGTTTACGCAAAGCGATTACAAATTGGTATGCTCAGCGCTACGGTGTGAGTCTTGATCCGGAGTCGGAGGCTATTGTTACGATCGGTTCAAAAGAAGGCATTGCTCATTTAGCTCTAGCAACGTTGGACCGAGGTGATGTTGTTCTGGTGCCGAATCCAAGTTATCCCATACATATCTATGGCCCCGTCATTGCCGGGGCGGATATTCGCCATGTGCGCAATACACCGGATGTTGACTTTTTTGAGGAGCTAGAGAGAGCGCTTAAGGAGTCGTTTCCAAAGCCAAAAATGATTATTGTTAATTTTCCTGGGAACCCAACGACGCAGTGTGTTGACCTTCCATTTTTTGAGAAACTTCTAGGCATTGCTCGAGAGCACGGAATCTATGTGGTTCATGATTTAGCCTATGCAGATATTGTCTTTGATGGTTACAAAGCACCTTCAATACTTCAAGTGCCTGGGGCTAAAGAGATTGCGGTTGAATTTTTTACCATGTCTAAAAGTTACAATATGGCCGGCTGGCGCATTGGTTATATGGTCGGCAATCCTGATTTGGTGGCGGCCTTGGCTAGAATTAAGAGTTACCACGATTACGGGACATTTACTCCGTTGCAGATTGCTTCGATAGTTGCACTTGAAGGCCCGCAGGATTGCGTTGAAGACATCCGTAAAACGTATGAGAATCGACGTAATGTGATGGTTAAGGGTCTGCATGAGGCTGGATGGAATGTGGATATACCTAAAGCTGCAATGTATATATGGGCCAAAATACCCGAGCCTTATCGACATTTTGGATCCTTGGAGTTTTCTAAGCGTTTGTTAACAGACGCCAAACTTGCCGCCGCTCCTGGGATTGGATTTGGTGAGTATGGAGACGATCATGTTCGATTGGCATTGATCGAGAATGAAGCGCGTATTCGGCAAGCGATTCGGGGCATTAAGGATATGTTCCGTAAAGATGGGGTACTTGACTCATTAGATGGAAAAATCCTCAACGATATGAAGGTCTCATAATGATCATTGAACATAGATTGCGATATGCCAAAATTTGGAAGTTGGAGTTGATGTGGTGAAAACGGTCAGAGTGGGTTTGATAGGTGTTGGCACAGTGGGTAGAGGTGTGTTTGATGTTCTGAATCGAAATTGTGAGGAAATATCCAGAAGGGCCGGGTGTGAGATTATCGTTAGCGCTGCCTGTGCACGTGATCTAGATAAGGCAAAAGATTTTCTGGGGCCGACTATAAAACTTTATAGAGATCCGTTGGAAGTTGTTCGTGATAAAAATGTGGATGTTGTTATCGAGTTGATTGGCGGTGTAACAACGGCACGCGCAGTTATTGAGGCATCAATCGCCTTGGCAAAGCCGGTAGTGACGGCGAATAAGGCACTGATTGCCGAGCAGGGGAATGACCTATTCGCCCTAGCAAAGAAAAGTGGCTCTATGGTTGCCTTTGAGGCTGCGGTTGCGGGAGGGATCCCGATCATAAAGGCCTTGCGTGAAGGACTCAGTGCTAATCGCATTGAGTCTGTCGCGGGGATCTTGAATGGCACAACCAATTTTATTCTCTCAGAAATGCGCACGAACGGATTGTCGTTTCAGGACGCTTTAAGCGAAGCGCAGCGACTGGGTTATGCGGAGGCCGACCCAACTTTTGATGTTGAGGGAATTGACGCGGGACAAAAGTTAGCAATCATCGCTTCATTGTCGTTTGGTATTCCTATCCAACCTGAAAAGGTGTATTGCGAGGGCATTACGGATTTAACGGAAGGTGATATTCGGGCTGCAGAAGATTTTGGCTATCGAGTCAAACTTCTTGCGATCACGAAACGTCGAGATCATGGATTCGAAATGCGGGTACATCCAACGCTGGTGCCGCAAAACTGTGTGATTGCGAGTGTTGATGGGGCGATGAATGCAGTCTTGGTCCAAGGTGATGCGGTTGGTCAGACTCTGTATTACGGCGCAGGCGCAGGCGCAGAACCTACAGCATCAGCTGTGATTGCTGATTTAGTCGATGTGGTGCGATTGCGGGATGCGGCTGCGAGCGCTCAGGTGCCGTACTTTGCGTTTCAAACTGATCGTTTAAATGATGTTCCAATTCTCGATATGGGCGAAGTCGAGTCCCCATGCTACCTTCGTGTGAGGGTTCGCGATGAACCCGGTGTGCTCGCAAGTATTGCTGGTATTTTAGCTGAGTATGGGGTGTCGATTGAGGCCATGCGCCAGCGTGAATCGGAAGGTGGTCATGCAGGGGTTGATATCGTCATCTTTACCCACACAACAAACGAAAAATCAATTAATGATTCGTTGAAAAAAATCAACGCGCTCGACAGCGTGTTTGATATGCCTGTGCGTCTTCGTATCGAGACGTTTTCATAGTTAAGTTCCCACCAAGAAATTCTTTAGAAGAAACTTTATGACCAATACTTTTTATAACGGCTTAATTCATAAATATCGGGATAGACTTCCTGTCAGTGACTCAACGAGAATCATTTCATTAAACGAAGGCAATACGCCGCTTATTGAGCTGAAAAACCTGCCTGAGCGCTTGGGATGGGATCTTCAGGTGTTTTGTAAATTTGAGGGGTTAAATCCAACTGGTTCGTTTAAAGATCGAGGCATGACTATGGCTGTCACGAAAGCGGTTGAGTCGGGCGCCAAGGCCATTATTTGTGCATCTACAGGTAATACCTCAGCCTCAGCCGCAGCCTATGCGGCGCGCGCGGGCATTAAAAGCTTCGTGTTGATTCCAGACGGTAAAATTTCATTGGGCAAGCTGTCGCAAGCCATGATGCATGGCGCCACCGTCATTCAAATTAGAGGTAACTTTGATGATGGCATGCGGCTTGTTCAGGAGCTATCTTCGAGCATGCCTTTAAACTTGGTTAACTCCATTAACCCGTATCGTCTGCAAGGTCAAAAAACAATTGCTTTCGAAGTCATTGAGTCGTTAGGCGATGCGCCTGATTATCATGTCTTGCCGGTGGGTAATGCCGGTAACATTTCGGCACACTGGATTGGTTACAGCGAAGCTGCAGGTGAGAATTGTGGCAGTTGTAATTTGTGTAGTGGGGAGTGCACTCTTAGAGGTGATGTGCTCAGTACGAAAAGACCTAAGATCGTGGGTTACCAAGCTTCAGGTGCTGCGCCATTTCTGAGGAAACACATGGTTGATTCGCCTGAGACGATTGCAACCGCGATTCGCATTGGTCATCCTGTGTCGTGGGATTTGGCATGGGCTGCGCAGAAAGAGTCGAAAGGTTGGTTTGAAGAGTGCACGGACGACGAAATATTACGAGCGCAGAAATTACTGGCTGAGTCAGAGGGTATATTTTGTGAGCCTGCTTCGGCTATTTCAATAGCGGGTTTGACTAAGGATATCGAGAAAGGTCGGTACGAGAAGGGGGCGAAAATTGTATGCACACTTACGGGTCATGGTTTGAAGGACCCCGATACGGCAATAGCTCAAAGTGCAACGCCCGTCGTGGTTGATGCCAATCGCGATGAGATAAGCGCGATCATAAGCGATCTTTTGTGAAGCGCTACTTTATTGCTTGTAATTGCCAAACGAAGTGTGAGATTGAGCGTTTGACATACTTTTTGTGAGCGTTCTTGATCACATTAATTAACGAACGTTCTGCAGTCTGGGCGTATTTTGGATAGATCCTTTGCGCTTCGATAACTTTGAATTGCCCGGTAAAACCATAGCGCTTCGCGGCGGCGTTCTCGCCACAGAAGTATTGGTGTGTGCCCTCGGTGATGATATTCACGTGAGTCGGGTCTTGGAACGCTTCCGGTGAAGGAAACGCTGGTGTAGATGCGTAAAATAAGCCATTGGGTTGCAGTACGCGGTGAATTTCATTCATCAGCTCAACAAATGGATTCACAATAATTTTTCGCTCGTGATCGACTGACTGCCTCGGGATGTGTTCAATAACGTCAAAAGCAGACACAGAGTTGAAATAGGAATCTACAAAAGGAATGGGCTCGCATACTAGGTTGCAGATTTTAAAGTGCTCATCGGGCTCTCTAGTTCCTAATGAGAGGTCGACGCCAAATAATTCTGATGCGTTATAGGGGTTGCGTGCATAGTCTCCGCAGCCTAAATCTAGATGCTTATTTGAGTTTTCAATAGTGTGCATGCGTATTCTTTATTCCTTTAAAAGACAAGTCGCATTGAAAGATCGATTGAGTCAATATCTTTTGTTAATGTGCCAATAGATATGCGATCAACGCCCGTCTCGGCGATAGCTACAATAGAGCTCATAGTGATGCCCCCAGACGCTTCC